>NZ_CP048741.1:2107735-2120143 GCF_018336475.1 Romboutsia sp. 13368 | reverse complement strand
GTGTAGTTGGAGCCTCCGGTGTAGTTGGAGCCTCCGGTGTAGTTGGAGTCTCCGGTGTAGTTGGAGTCTCCGGTGTAGTTGGAGCCTCCGGTGTAGTTGGAGCCTCCGGTGTAGTTGGAGTCTCCGGTGTAGTTGGAGTCTCCGGTGTAGTTGGAGTCTCCGGTGTAGTATTTTCTTGATTTTGGTTATTATTTTCTTTAGACTGTGATGGTTTACTTGATTTAGATGAATATCTACTTGGTCCAGTTCCTTTTATAAAAGCAGCATTTGAACCATAAGATGATCTACCACCATCAATTAAGTTTATTTTTGTAAAGTATATATTATTAGGTACTTTAAAGTCAGTTTTAGTTAAGTTTTTGTGTATTTTGTTCATAACAGTAGACCATAATTTGGCTGCAGATGAACTACCACCAGAAATACCTTTTCTAGAAATTGTGTTACCATTAGGATCTTTTCTACCAGCATCATCGCCTAGATACGTAGCACCAACATAGTAAGGTGTGTATCCTACAAACCATGCATCTAAAGACTTATTAGTAGTACCAGTCTTACCAGCAACTGGCATTCCATTTGATAATGCAGCTCTTCCTCCAGTACCTTCTGTAACAACAGCTTGTAACATATCAGTTAATACATAAGCTACTTGGGAATCTACAACTCTATGTTCTTCAGGTGTATTTTTAACTATAAGTTGACCATCATAACTTGAGATAGTAGTGAATATAGTTGGTTCAATATAAGTACCTCCATTTGCTAATGTACCATAAGCAGCAGCCATTTCAAGTGGAGAAACACCTTGAGACATACCTCCAAGAGTTAAAGATGAGAATGATCTATCCTTTGAATCTGATTGTAATGTTGTTATACCAAACTCTCTTAAGTAGTCAATCATTACATCAACACATTCATCATAAGTGCTTCCTAACATTTCTGCAGTTTTAGCAGCTATAGTATTAGAAGAGTAGGCTAATGCTTTACGTAAACTCATAGAACCAGAACCACTAGTTGTAGTATTTGGGTTCCATCTATTATTATCCTTAAATTTATATCCACCTTCAGCATCGCTTACTGCAGTAGATTGAGTTATTTTTAAAGTATCTATTGCAGGCGTATAAACAGATAAAGGTTTTATAGTTGAACCAGGTTGTTGAGGCGTAGTTGCTCTATTTAAAGTTTTTCTTCCTGAAATATGTCTACCACCAACTAATGCTTTTATTTGACCAGTTCTATAGTCTAATATAACCATTGAAGACTGAGGTTGATGAGAACCATCTGAATCTATTCTACTGCCAGGGAAATTACTATCATCCTCATATTCCTTTTCTAAAGTATCTTGCATAGTAGGGTCTATTGTAGTTGATATTCTTAAACCACCATTATAGAACATATTGTAAGCTTCATCCTTAGTATGACCTTGCTCAACTAAAGCATCTATAACTTTATATTCTATAAGATCTTCTACAGAAGACACTACTTTGTCTTCAGATTTAGGTAATTTTATATTTATAGGCTCAGCTATTGCTTCTTCATATTCTGAATCAGAAATATATCCAAGCTCTAACATTTTACTTAAAACAATATTTCTTCTTTTTATTGCTTTTGGGTTACTAACAGCTTTTCTTACTACCATAGTACCAGATTTTAATTGTTTATATGTATCTTGGCTAGGTATTAATCCCCATTCATTTAATTTATCAATCATATCAAGTTCAACTTGAGTAGGATCATCAAGGTTATCATCAGAAGTATTCACATAGAATAAAAGTCTATTTTCTACATCACTTTTAACTTCTGTGCCGTCTAATTTTGCACTTACATAAGCTGCATAACTAGATGGGTTTTTAGTAGCTCCTGCTAGTAGTGCACATTCGGCTAATGTAAGATCTTTTGCATCTTTGCTAAAGTATCCATTTGCTCCAGCTTGTACGCCAGAAAGACCTCTACCTACGAAAAAGTTATTTAAATAAACTTCAAGAATTTCATTCTTAGTTAAATTTTTACTCATTTCATAAGCATAATAAATATCTTTTATTTTACGTGTTAAGGTTTGTTTATCAGTAGTTAGTAACATTTTTGATACCTGCATAGGTATTGTACTACCACCTTGTCTAGTTCCCGTTAAGGTTTTTACAACAGATCTTAATAGACCTTTTATATCTACACCCTTATGTTCATAGAATCTTTCATCCTCAATTGAAACAACTGCATTAATAATATTTTGAGGCATTTGATCTATTTTAATAGGGTCTTTTTTATTTACTGTAGGGGCGATAGATAATAATTCTCCATTAGCATATCTAATTTCAGTTGCTTGGTAAGTTTTTTCATCTAAGAGTGTTTTAGTAACTGGTTGAACATCTCTTAATGATGCAAACACCAAACCTGTTCCTGCTGCAGAAATAATTACTAGCATGGCCAAAAATACTATTCCTGTTACTCTAAGTATCTTAAACTTATCTTTCTTTTTTGAAGATCTAGTTTTAGGTTATCTAGTTTTAGGTTTGCTAGAGTTAGTATTTCTAGAAGAATTATTCTTATTAGCAGAAGAACTTACTTTTTTTCTTCTTATTTTATTATTTTCATTGTTATCATTACTCATTAAGCTTAACCTCCTTACCTAATGTAATATTATACCACATATGATAATTATTTTCTAATTAATACACAAAAATGAAAGTAATGTAACGATATATATTATCCTAAAGTTATAGTATTAATTATTTTTTACTTATATACTAAAAATATGTTAATTTAAATAATATATATAATATTTAAAAATAAGAAAATAATTTAAAGTTATAACATAAAAATAATAAGGGGGATTATTTTGGGGAAAAGATTAATAGATTCCAAACTAGGTGACTTTAAAAGAATTATAGTTACGTTTATAATGATATTTATAGTGTCTGTATTTATAGGCAGTTTTATATATGTTGATAATAGTTTAAGACCAACAATTACCGTACTTGCTGAAACTAAATCTTTAGAACTTGCAAACAGAGCTATAAATAAAGCAGTTGGAGAGACTGTAAAAGATAAAATAGATTATTCAGATTTAATATATACGAAGTTAGATTCTCAAGGAAAAATATCTATGATACAGTCCAATACTATTTTAATGAATCAAATAGCATCAGATGTTGCATTAGAAATACAAAATGAATTAAAACAGGTAAAGAGCACTACTGCGTACATACCAATAGGAACTGCTTTGAAAAGTCCTATACTAGCGAAATATGGACCACAATTAAAAGTATCTATTGAACCTATAGGTACTGTATCAGTTGATTTTAAAACTAAGTTTGAATCAGCTGGAATAAATCAAACTAGACACACAATTTATTTAGAGGCTAAAACACAAGTCAAAGTAGTTATACCTCTAACAACTTCAACAAAAGAAGTAAAATCACAAATTCCAATATGTGAAACTATAATAGTTGGAGATGTGCCACAAAGTTATGTCAATGTTCCAGAAGAAGTCGTACCTAATATGTTACCTCAATAATATATTGAATGAAGTAAGTTACTAAAATTTTATTAGTCACTTACTTCATTTAGTTTTACTAGTTTTCCATCATCCACTTAATAAAAACTGCATATCCAGTGGTAGGATCATTTTCAACTGCATGAGATATAGCACCAATTATTTTATCATTTTGAATTATAGGAGTACCACTCATACCTTGAACAATTCCACCTGTAAGCTGTAAAAGCTCTTTGTCCACTATACGTATCTTAAATGTTTTAGGTTTAGGAGCTTTTTGATTTTCTATACTTAGGATTTCTATATCAAATTTTTTACAACCATCATTACTAGTTTGCAAAAGTATTTGAGCTTTACCTGTCATTACTTCATCTAAAGATGCTACTTCATAAATTTTAAAATTAGAAGTATCTAATTTTACTATGTTTCCTTTTATACCGAAGTTTGTATTGTTATTGAATTTACCTATATAATCTTTTGGTTTTGCATTAATACATCCAACATTTCCTCTATAAGATTTTTTTATATTTAAATTAGATGTTGTTGAAATAAAACCATTTTTTATATTTATTTTTCTATAACTACCTAAGCTAATAGGATGGGCGATAGCTCCAAATTCACCACTTATAGGATTAATATAGGTTAATGTAGCAAATCCTGATATATTATCTGTTAAATTTACCTCATCTAATTTTTCTTTTATTGTTTTTATATTTATCAAATGATTATTTCTTTTTACTGTAACATTAATAATATTTGTATTGTTTGGCAAACTATTTAATATATTAGATAAATCGCTATAGTTTTTAATATTAATATTATTTATACTAATTATTTCATCACCTAAATTAAAAGGAGAGCTATTTGTAGTACCTCTTACAGTAATATTTTCTAACTGTGTTTCTATGTGAATTACATTACCTATAGGTATTAAAGATTCATTTTCAGTTTTTGTTATAGATTTTGCATAAATTAAATTGTTTGAGAAAAAATATATTAAAAATAATAAGCATACAAGTAATGAAAATTTTGTATTAATAATTTTTTTATTACCATTTTTATAAAACATAAAACACCTTCCTTTCGATGAAATATTTAATAAGTCATGAAATATTTAATAAGTCATGGTGCTTTGATTTAATATTATATTTTGCAGTAATAATATTTTGATTCTTGGAAAACATAAGAAGCCAAACCGTAGATTGCAAAAACAATAAATAAGTCAGAAAACTAGAAATTATAAGATATAAAATAATTATTAAATTTAAAATTTTAATAATATAGTTAAGAAAATATAGAATTATATAAATCGTAAAAATCTAAAAGTACAATATAAAAAGTATATATGGAAAGTATGTAATATAAAACATAAAAAAACCCTTAATAAATTAAATTTAATCAAGTGTTTTTTTTCGCTTTATTCTTTTTTTTATAATTTTTTTCTTATAGGGATTATTTTTACAACATGTTTTGTTAATTTGAGTTCTAGTCATAGCAACATCTGGTGTTGGTGCTGGAATTGGCTCTTCGGGATCAGAAGATGAACATTCATCAATAGTTGCTATTAAAGCAAGTTCATCAGATAAAACGTCTAAAAAAGTAGCTAATATATTTATATCATTAGTACTAAGTTCCTCACCTAAAGCTACAGCTAATGTAGATGCTAACAATATATAATCCAATGAACTAAAAGTACATAATTTAGAATCATTTATATTTAGATTTCTATTCATACTTTTTGGAATTACCTTTTTCATAAAACCTCCTAAAAAAGTTATATAAAAATTATATGATAATATAAAAAAATTAAAAACTAATATGAATTTTAATTTAACCTATTATTTATAAAAATAATAAATAATGGAGATAATACTCTATGCATTATACTTAAAATTTTATTACATAGAAGGGAGTTATGATATGAAAAATTATAGAATTTTAATTGGTATTATAATTGCAATAGCTGTAGTGGTTATAGGAACTTCAGATCCTGCAAAAAATTTATATAAAGCAACTAATTTAATTAGTAATGGCATAAAAGTAGATGAAAAAAAAGAAGATGATAAAGATATAGAGGTAAAAGATATATTAGTATGTATTGACCCTGGACATCAAGAAAAAGGTGATAGTAATTCAGAGCCGGTAGCACCAGGTTCATATGTAAAAAAAGCTAGGGTATCATCAGGGGCTACAGGCGTAGCTACAAAAAAACCAGAATATATTTTAAATTTAGAGGCATCCAAAGTTTTAAAGAATATATTAGAAAGTAAGGGATATAAAGTAATAATGACTAGAGAAAGTCATGATGTTAATATAAGCAACTCTGAAAGAGCAATATTTGCAAATAATAATAAAGCAGACATGGTTGTAAGAATACATGCAGATAGCTTAAATAACCCAAGTAAAACAGGAGCATCAATTTTAATACCAGCTAAAGAAAGTAAATATACAACTGATATATATGAAGATAGTAAAGTATGTGCAAATTTCATCGAAAATAAAATGAAAGAAGCAGGTATAGAAGTAAATGGAGTATTTGAAAGAAATGATTTAACAGGATTTAATTGGTCACAAGTTCCTGTAGTTTTAGTTGAAATGGGATTTTTAAGTAATTATAATGAAGACCAAATGATGTCAAATCCAGAATATCAAAACAAGTTAATGAAATCTATATCAGATGGCCTGGAAGAGTATTTTACAAATAAATAAAATATAGGTGATGTCAATGACAAGTAAGCTAGAAAGTGCCTATGGAAAAGCATTAACTAGTACATTTAAAGTAGTAAGTCCAATAAAAAGGACAATTAAAAAAACAGAGTGTGAAGTACATTTATATATACAAGAAAATGCATTAGAAATTTTAAATATTAATGGATATCATGATGAATTAAAATTATTTAAAGAGTATAAATCAAAAGTGAATGAAGGATTAGTATGGGCAGATCAGGATTTTAAATGCTATCAACACTTTTACAATCCAAGAGAAGAAAAAGGAATGTATGGGTATGAGGAAAATGCGCTTACTGTATCAAGTGATTATTATTCACAGGCTATTAAATACTTTAAATTAGATAACTATGAGCAAAGTATGTTTTATTTTGGAGCTATGTGCCATATAATTCAAGATTTAACAATACCACAACATGCTAAGGGAAAGTTATTTGATAATCATAGACAATTTGAATCTTATATAAAAGAAAACTATAGGATAATAAATAGATTTAAGTGTACAGAAGAGCCTATAATATTAAACTCAGTTGCTGATTATGCTAATTATAATTCATTAAATGCTATCAAATTTGATTTTATGCATAAAGATATAACTGATTTAAACACAAAGTTTTACTTAATAGCTTTAAAAAGTCTAACATTAGCTCAAAAGACTACAGCTGGATGCATGATTATGTTTTATAATGATTTACTTTATATTTAATATCTAATTAGGAGCATTAGACATATGTCAAATACTTGATTTAAGTCAAAAAAGAATATATTATAGTATAGAATGTAGATAAAAAATTATAAAGAGGTGTTAAGATGCTAGTAGTAGAAAATGTAAGCCATGGCTTTGGAGCTAGAACTATACTAGAAAATGTTTCATTTAGACTTAGAAAAGGTGAACATATAGCATTAGTTGGAGCAAATGGAGAAGGTAAATCAACTTTCTTAAATATAATAACAAAAAAACTTATGCCAGATGCAGGTAATATAAAGTGGTCATCAAGAGTTAGTGTAGGTTACTTAGATCAACATACTGTTCTTGAAAAAGGGAAAACTATTAGAGATATATTAAGAGAAGCTTTTAAGTCAATGTTTGATTTAGAGCAAGAAATGTTAGCTATGTACGACAAAATGGGTGAGGCTAATGATGAAGAAATGGCTAAACTTATGGAAGAAACAGCAGATATACAAACTATATTAGAAAATAGCGGATTTTATATGATAGACGCTAAAATACAAGAAATAGCTAACGGATTAGGTCTTGGAGAAATAGGTTTAGATAGAGATGTAACTGATTTAAGTGGAGGACAAAGAACAAAAGTACTTCTTACTAAATTATTACTTGAAAATCCTACAATATTAATATTAGATGAGCCTACAAACTATTTAGATGAAGAACATATAGTTTGGTTAACAAGATATCTTCAAGAATACGAAAATAGTTTCATCTTAGTATCACATGATATATCATTTATAAATGACACTTGTAATGTAATATATCATATGGAAAATGGAGAACTAAATAGATATAAAGGAAATTATGATGAGTTTGTAAGACTTAATGAAATAAAGAAGCGTCAAGAAGAAAATGCATACGACAAGCAGGTTGAGGAGAGAAAGAGACTAGAGGACTTTGTAGCTAGAAATAAAGCAAGAGTTGCTACTCGTGGTATGGCAAATAGTAGACAAAAACAATTGGATAAAATGGAAATATTAGAAAAACCAAAAGAAAAGATAAAACCTACTTTTGGATTTAAAGAAGCGAGAACTCCAAGTAGATTTGTATTTGAAACAAATGATTTAATTTTAGGTTATGATGAAGCTTTAACTAAACCATTAAACTTTATATTAGAGAGAAATCAAAAGATAGCTTTAAAAGGTATGAATGGTATAGGTAAATCAACATTACTTAAAACATTACTTGGAATAATAAAACCATTTGGTGGAGAAGTAAGACATGGAGATTATTTAGAAGTTGGATACTTTGAACAAGAAAGCTCAAGAGATAACTATAATACTCCAATGGATGAAGTATGGGCAGAATTCCCAGGACTTACAAACTTTGAAGTAAGACAAAGTCTTGCTAAGTGTGGACTAACTAATGAGCATATAACAAGCCAAATGAGAGTTTTAAGCGGAGGAGAAGCTGCTAAAGTTAGATTATGTAAGATAATGTTAAAAAATATAAACTTATTAGTTTTAGACGAACCTACAAATCACTTAGACGTAGAAGCTAAAGATGAACTTAAGAAAGCTATAAAGGAATTTAAGGGAACAGTACTTTTAGTATCACATGAACCAGAATTCTACATGGATATAGTAGATGATGTGTGGAATATAGAAGATTTTACAACTAAGATAGTANTAAAAATACTTTGGGGTATTTAATATATGAAAAAAATTATTAATGTAATATTTTCGATTATTTTTAGTGTATTAATTATAATTACAATAGTAAAGTTTACTGTAGGATTTAAACAACTTTATTATTTTGATATAGATTACTTGAATATACCTATGTTGTCAGGTTTATCTAAAGAAGAAATAAAAGAAAATTACGATTATACGATAGATTATAATTTAAGTAAAGAGAACAAAGAATTTGAATTACCAACTTTAAAATCTTCGAAACAAGGTAAAATTCATTTTGAGGAAGTTAGAGATATATTTCAAAATATGAACAAAATATTTAATATATCATTAGTACTTTCTATAATAGGAGTAATAATAAATATATTAAATAAAAATATAGAAATATTAAAAACAACATCAAAAACATTAATTTTGCTACCGATGATATTAATGTTGCCAGTAGTTATAAATTTTGAAGGTAGTTTTGTATTATTTCACAAAATTATGTTTAACAATGACTATTGGATATTTGATCCGAATTTAGATCCGGTAATAAATATTTTACCTGAAAAATTTTTTTTCCATGCAGGTATTATGATTTTAATACTTGTAATTGTAGCTAGTTTAGCTAATTATTTAATATATAAACTTTTAAAAAGGGAGCAGTAAACTGCTCTCTTTTTAAAAATATTAATCATTATTTTTTGCTATTTTAATAATATCTTGAAACTTACTCATAATATATTCATAGCTATTTTTATTGTGTGGTAATAAGCAACTAGAACAATCTTTTATATCATTATTTATGTATTTAAAATTGCCTCCCCAGTTTTTACCTAAAGCATATAAAGGGCAGTAGCAAAATAAGCAGTTAAATTCATCGTGTTTATTTGTTTTATGACATGGGAAGAATTCACATTCTTTATGGTAAAAAAATTTATAATTATCACTCATATTATTATCCACCTAATTTAATAGTACTAATATAATTATACTAAATATTAACATTAGTGGTATAATAAGAAAAATAAAGTATAATAGTTATACAATATATCAGATAAATCTATAAACGAGGTGCTATTTATGGAAGAAAAAAAGGAAAGAGCTTTACTTGTAGGATTAAACATTACATCTACAGCAAGAAAAATAGATGATATAGATATAAATGAATCTATGGATGAATTAAAAGAGTTAGCAAAAGCTGCAGGAGCAGAAGTTGTAGGAAGTTTAATTCAAAATAGACAATCTAGAGACTCTGCATTTTATGTAGGAAAAGGAAAAGTAGAAGAGATAAAAGCATACAGTGATTCATTAGGAGCTACAGTTGTTATTTTTAATGATGAATTATCTGGAGCGCATATAAGAAATATTGAGGAAGTAGTTGGTGTAAAAATTATAGATAGAACTACATTAATACTTGATATATTTGCTCAAAGAGCACTTAGCAAAGAAGGTAAACTTCAAGTTGAGTTAGCTCAATTAAACTACAGATTACCTAGATTATATGGTATGGGTGGTCAAATGAGTAGAACTGGAGCTGGTATAGGAACAAGAGGTCCAGGGGAACAAAAACTTGAAATAGATAAAAGAACTATACTTAATAAAGCAGCTGATATAAGACGTGAGCTTAGAGAAGTTAAAAAAATAAGAGAGACTCAAAGAGTTCAACGTTTAAAATCTAGTATACCGATAGTAGCACTTGTTGGATATACAAATGCAGGTAAATCAACTTTATTAAATGAACTTATAAAAACTCATAAGGATTATGATGTAGAAAAAGAAGTTATGGCTAAAGATATGCTGTTTGCTACTCTTGATGTAACTTTAAGGAAGGCGCTATTACCTAATAAAAAAGAATTTTTAGTGGTAGATACAGTTGGATTTGTAAGCAAACTTCCTCATGATTTAGTAGAAGCTTTTAAAGCAACATTAGAAGAAGTTCAATATGCAGATTTAATTTTACATGTAATAGATGCAACTAACTCTAATTATGAATTACAAAAAAGTACTACAGAAAAAGTACTTAAAGAACTAGGTGCAGATACTAAACCTACTATACTTGTATATAATAAAATAGATAGATTAGAACTAGATATATATCCTAAAAATCATGATGATATAGTTTATATATCTGCTAAAAAAGGTATAAACATGGATAAGTTAATAGACATTATACAAGATAATATAATGAAAAATACTTATGCAGTAACTTTAATACTACCTTATGAAAGAGGAGATATATTTAGTAGACTAAAAAATAAATACAATATAGAGAACTTTGAGTATGTAGAAAATGGAATAACATTAGATGTAAATCTAGAAGAAGAGGACTATAATATATATAAAGAGTATATTTTAGAAAAGTAGGGAGTATTATGAACATAACTTGGGATAATATAGACAAACTAGAAGATTATTACATAACATATCTTCTATATAAAGAATCTAGGACAGTATCTCAAATAAGTAGGATAAGAAATCTATCAACTTCGGAAGTAAATGATCAACTAATAAAGGCTAAATTAGAAATAAAGTCTATGCTTAAAGCTAAAATAGAATTATCTAAAGATATAATTGACAAGTTTCTAACTCTTAATAAAGATGATAGGCTTAAATTTATGGAAAGCTTAAATGAAGAAAACATGTTAGATTTTAAGCGAAAATTATATAAAAGGATAATTACTGAAAAAAATGCAGAAGACTTGATGATACTAGTTTGGGCAACGGGAGAGTTAAAAGATGACAGATTTTTAGCATTATTACATCCTCTTACAAGTCATAGGCATTCAGATGTAAGAAGAATAACATATTCTGCACTTAGAAAGATACAATCTCCAAGTAGTAGAGAATATTTGCAAAGAGGGCTTTATGATAGTAATCCTCAAACTAGGCAATATTGTGCAAAAGCTCTTGCTAAAATAGGTAATAAAAATAGTTTAAAAATGTTAAAACAATTAAGAAATAAGAAAAATTTCGAAAAAGAATATGTATTACGAGCATATGAAGAAGCTATAAATATATTAGAAGAAGATATTTAACATATTTAACTTTATTTAACATATAATTCAGTAAATAAGATATTTATCTATAGTATATCTCCAGAAGTTAACATGAAAACTCACTAAATTTAATCAGTTCTAAATGTTTAGATATTTAATTAATAGTAAATGATGTATGAATTAAATAATAAATTGAGAACTAAATTAAAGATAGTGATTGAAATTTATAATACATCTAAAATCAGATAAATCATAAATTTCTAAAATCTAAAAGAAGATAGTTAATAGGAGGGGTCTAAATGATAGTAAGACAGTGTGCAGGTGGAGTAGTGTTTTATGCTAATAAAGTATTGCTTGTTAAAAATGATAGAGGAGAATGGACTTTACCAAAAGGCAAAATACATCAAGGTGAATTAACGTATTCTAGTGCAGTTTTAAGAATAAAAGAAGAAACTGGAATAGATGCAAGTATCTTAGAAACTGCTGGTAATACGATGTATGAATTTTTCTCAAGAAGTAGACAACAAGAAGTATGCAATGCTATTACATGGTATATAATGCAATCTAAAAACTGTGATTACACATTAAAAGATGAATTTACTGATGGTGGTTTTTATAAAGTTAGAGAAGCTATAGATATGTTAACTCATAGTCAAGAAAAATCTTTAGTTGATATATCTTATAAGAAATATAAAGATATTAAAAGAAGTAATATTGATGGTGGATTAGCTACAAATTAAAGTATATAAAAAGAAAGGAAATTTCCTTTCTTTTTTATTATTATAAATCGAATTTTATTTAAAGTTGTACCTAAAAAATATATTGGCTATAATAACAATATAAGTTTAT
>NZ_CP048741.1:2105644-2107723 GCF_018336475.1 Romboutsia sp. 13368 | reverse complement strand
AAAGAAGTAATATTGATGGTGGATTAGCTACAAATTAAAGTATATAAAAAGAAAGGAAATTTCCTTTCTTTTTTATTATTATAAATCAAATTTTATTTAAAGTTGTACCTAAAAAATATATTGGCTATAATAACAATATAAGTTTATTTAGATAAATCGGAGGATACAAATGAGTACATATAAAACGCTACATGAATTTGGAATGGATGAGATTATAATAGAAAAATCTACTTTTATCGGGTATGCGAAGCCTATAAAAACTGAAGAAGAGGCAGTTGAGTTTATAAATGAAATAAAGAAAAAGCATAAAGATGCAACTCATAATGTATGGGCATATACTGTTGGAAAAACTATGAATATACAAAGATATAGTGATGATGGAGAACCACAAGGAACAGCGGGAATACCTACTTTAGAGGTAATAAAAAAAGAAGATCTAAGAGATGTAGTAGTTGTTGTAACAAGATATTTTGGTGGTGTAAAGTTAGGTGCTGGAGGACTAGTTAGAGCATATACTAAAGGTGCTAAAGTAGGTATAGATTCAGCTAAAGTAATAGAAAAAGTAATGTACAAAGAAGTTAGAATAAAAATAGACTATAATCAACTTGGAAAAGTTCAAAATGAAATAATGAGTATGAACTATTTTGTTAAAGATACAGTATATGAAGATAATGTTGAGATAATAGTTTATTCTAGATTAGATGAGGTAGAAAAGCTTGTTGATAGAATGACTGATATAACTAGTGCAACAGCTATAATATCATTAGGGGATGATTTTTATTTATCTGAGCAAAATGGAAATATAATTTTATAAAAATAGGAATACAAATAAGATAGCTTTGAATACACGGATGTATAATAAAACAAAATTTTATACTAAATAAATTTAAAATGACCTAAAAATAGGTCANAACTTCCCAACAAAGTTCCTAATATTCGATCTTTAGAATATTGTATAGATTCTTTTATTGTATTTTTTATAGAAAAAATACAAACGGATACTGTATAGATTGGAGTTTGTACTAATCCTATGTATCCAGCTAAGGCAGCTAAAAATACAGCTATGCCAGTTTTTATATTTCTCATACCTATTTTTATCATAATTTTTTATTTTCCACACTTTTCTTTTTTATGGTCACATAGCCCCTTTTTAATTTCTAGACAACCAATTATTAATAAAAAAATTCCAAAAACTTTTCTTAATATTTCAGATGATAAATAATTTGCAACAAATGATCCAAATACTGCACCAAGTATACCAAATATAGCTATTGGAATGACTAAGGAAAATACTACATTTTTATTTCTTATATGTATTATTAAAGCAAATATAGTCATAGGTATAGAAGAAAGTAAGTTTACGCTTTGTGCAATTTTAGGGTCGATATGAGCAAAAAGTATTAAAGCTGGTATAAGTATAGTTCCACCACCCATACCCATTCCACCAATAATACCTGAAAAAAATCCTATTATAGTTAAAAACATTAAAACACCATCCTTAGAGATGCTAATATCATTATTGCACCAAATGAAATTCTAAGAAATTTACCAGTAACTTTTGATAAAAGCTTAGCACCTATAATACCACCAATTACACTTCCAAGAGCTACTTTTAGAGTTAATGAGATATCGTATGTTCCTTTTGATATGTAGATTACTGAACTTGCACTAGTTAAAAATATTATTATAGATAAAGCTGTTGCATGAGATTTATGTTCTTCTACTTTTACAATATTATTTAATATAGGTACAAGTAAAGTTCCACCACCAGAACCAAATATTCCATTAACAAAACCTGTGAAAATACCTATTAAAGAATTTTTAATATTAAAATTAAAGTGCTTTTTTTTCAATTTAATCACCTTCTTTTAATAGTGTTTACAGTAATTTGAAAATATATTTATAGAAGTTATTTTTATTAAAAATATATATAATAAAAAAGAAGGTTAACTYAAAATTTCCAATTAACCTTCTTTTTATTATGTACTTATAGTATTTAATTTAAGAGAATTTATCTACTACATGTTGATGCACATCTGTACATTACTATATGTAAATCATTATCTATTTTATTTACAA
>NZ_CP048741.1:2103785-2105632 GCF_018336475.1 Romboutsia sp. 13368 | reverse complement strand
GAAGTTATTTTTATTAAAAATATATATAATAAAAAAGAAGGTTAACTCAAAATTTCAATTAACCTTCTTTTTATTATGTACTTATAGTATTTAATTTAAGAGAATTTATCTACTACATGTTGATGCACATCTGTACATTACTATATGTAAATCATTATCTATTTTATTTACAGTGGCTTTATCTACCATAGAACCTACTAAAAATAATTCATCTTCGTGTGAATCATCCCCCATTAGTTCCCAATAGAATTCTTCTACTTCACATTGTCTTTGAATATTTAAAACATCATCAAGAGATGCAATTTCTTCATTGGGATAAGATGAATTATGGTCGATAATAGTTATAGTTGATAAATTTTCTTCTCTTTTTATCTTAATATCTATATCATTTGATCCACTTCTCATCAATAAAGATGTTACTTCATCAACTAATTTGGTTATTTTTTTTACTTCATTTTTCACTTAAACTACCTCCTCTTTACAAATGCATCAAGTATAGGTAATAAGAAACCAGCAACCAATCCACCTGCAAATCCGTTGTTATATAAATTTACTCCTCCGTGTATTATACCAACATTTGTCGCTAAAAGGAAATGTAATATTCCTGCAATAAATCCTATTTTAGATCCATAGACCCCTGCTATAGGAGCTAACGTTGTTGAAAATAGAATTGTTATTATAGTTCCTGTTGCAGAAATATCATTACCTAAGAATAATGCAGTAGTTATTACACCTAAAATAACAGGAATACAGTTTTTTAGATGCTTTCCAAAAGCACTAAATCCTACAACTGTAAATATACCTGCTATGACTGGTCCATTTACTACACCACCTATTAAAAGTACAAATGATAATGAAAGTAACCCCATAACCCCCATATTAAAGAATGTTATTCCATATCCCATTAAGTAAGTATAGTCTGTAACTACCTTTCCACTATATTTAAAGATATGTTTATATTCTTTTAATGTATTTTTATTTATTGAAATTCCTATAACAATTAAGTACACAAATATAAATATTAAAGTTAATATTAGAAAAATATTATTCTCTAAATATAATATATTTACTGATTCAATTTCTATATGAAGGCTTCTTAAAGCACTTGTAAGTATAGTTCCTAGTATACCTGCTGTAAATCCAAGATTATATATATTATAACCATCATAAAATTTTACCATATGAGATGCTAAAGGTGTAATTATAAAGCCTATAAATATACCTATACTAATACCAATTAAAATACCTATTTTAGCTGGTAAAATACTTGAAAAGCTTATTTCACTAATAACAGGTGCAAGTGCAGTTGCAAACATAATAGACACTATGATATCTTTAAAATCTATTCTTTTATGATAACTATATAAGTATCCGCCAATATATATTGGTATTATATTAAATATGTTTTTACCAAAGAATGAGAATCCCATAACAGTCATAAATGCAGCTAATATAAGACCATTGATTCTTAACTTATACTTTCTCAATAGATACAGATTGAAAAAACTTATTAAGGAAACATTAATAAGTGTAGATCCAATTCCTCCTACTGATAAAAAGTCAGTTATTAATATTGTTGGTGAAAGTAATATGTTTTTAAAACCTGTATATAGAGTAAAATTTGTTCCATCACCAAAAAATGAAAAAAGTATTCCTGCAATAAAGAAAACTACTGGAAATACAAGTAATATCATAAGTTTTTGTTCTTTGTGCAACTCTTTTTCTTTATATTTATGTATATACATTTATATCCTCCTTTTAAATATGTAATTATTAAAAAATGATTCGTGAAGATGTAAATAATTTATTCTATTATAGCATTTATGTTATATAAAAGTAAAATACTA
>NZ_CP048741.1:2103640-2103778 GCF_018336475.1 Romboutsia sp. 13368 | reverse complement strand
TACTATTAACATTTATGGTGTAATTAATCTGTTGTGCTAGTTAATCTCTAAATATATTGAAAAAACTAAATATAGTTTTTCGGCTACTTTAATTTCATATAGCAAAGCAAACTATTTTCAATAAATAAATTTAACTAG
>NZ_CP048741.1:2101099-2103623 GCF_018336475.1 Romboutsia sp. 13368 | reverse complement strand
TATAAAAATTTAAAAGGTAGATTATGGTATAATATAATTATTGATAAGTTTTAATCAAGAGAGGAGAAGGACATGAGTGAGATAAATTTAAAAATAGACAAAACAGTACAATGGCTAAGAGATAAAGTGAAAGAAGCTAACTRTAATGGTCTTGTAGTTGGGGTATCAGGAGGTATAGATTCAGCAGTAGTTGCATATTTAATAAAAAAAGCATTTCCGCAAAACTCTATGGGGGTTATTATGAGTATAAAAAGTAATCCAAATGATAGAGAAGATGCTCTTAAAGTTATAAATGGATGTAATATAGAGTATATTGATTTAGACCTGACAGAAGAACAAACTATGATACTTGATCAAGTTACTTCTCAATTAAAAGAGAAAGAGCTATATCAAGAGAATTATATAAAGATGACAGATGCTAATTTAAGAGCAAGAGTTAGAATGAGTACTGTTTATACTGTAGCTAATAATTTAGGTTATTTAGTTGTTGGAACAGATAATGCAGCAGAAATACACACAGGGTACTTTACTAAGTATGGAGATGGTGGAGTTGACTTAGTACCTTTAGCAAACCTTACAAAAAGAGAAGTATATGAGTGGGCTAAAGTACTTGGAGTTCATGAAGATGTAATAAACAAAGCGCCATCAGCAGGATTGTGGGAAGGTCAAACTGATGAAATTGAAATGGGTACAACTTATGATATGATTGATGCCGTAGTTGAGGGAAGATTAGATGAAGTTCCACAAAAAGATCAAGAAATAATAGCTAGATTACATAGAATAAGTGAGCACAAAAGACATACTGCAGCAGCACCTCCTAAGTTCTAATTTACTAAAATCAATATTTGTGCTAAAATTTACAATATAAAATAAAATATCTAAATATTAATTAATAATATGGGTAATTATGTATATAATATAACCCTAAGATATATGAATTAATTATACGTATTAAGGAGTGGAATTATGGGACGTATAGGAAACATAATAAACAAAAAAGGTAAACAAGATGCTAAAAGAGCTAAAATATTCACTAAGCATGCTAGAGCAATAGCAGTTGCAGCTAAAGAAGGTGGAGGAAATCCTGATTACAATGCAGCATTAAAAACTGCTATAGAAAAGGCTAAAGCTGATAACATGCCTAATGATAACATAGACAGAGCAGTAGCAAAAGGTGCTGGAGCTGGAGCTAATGAAAACTATGAAACAATAGTTTATGAAGGATACGGACCAGGTGGAGTTGCTGTTATAGTTGAAACTTTAACAGATAATAAAAATAGAACTGCTGGGAATGTAAGATACTACTTCGACAAAAATGGTGGTAACTTAGGAACTAGTGGATGTGTATCATTCATGTTTGATAACAAAGGGCAAATATTAATAGAAGCTAATGATGAAGTATCTGAAGATGAATTAATGGAAGCAGCTTTAGAAGCTGGAGCAGAAGATTTCATAACAGAAGAAGATGGATATGAAGTAGTTACTGCACCAGAAGATTTTGCAGCAGTTAGAGATGCGTTAAAAGAACAAGGATATGAATTTATATCTGCAGATGTTAAATTAATACCTCAAACTACTACAGAGTTAACTGATGAAACTATGTTAAAGAACATGAACAAGCTAGTTGATATGCTTGAAGATGATGATGATGTTCAAAATGTGTACCATAACTGGGAAATAGCTGAATAATTTCTGAAGTTAAGTAATATTAACAGTTGTAGCTATTTATAATTTGAAAATTATTAGAAAAATTATGATTGTTATGATAAACATATTATATTTTATATAAACATGTAATGAAATATGTTTAGAGTGTTAAGATAAATAAAAACACTTCTAATTATGATGTATATTTTAATTTATACAAATAGTTAGAAGTGTTTTTTTATGTTTTTGAAATAAATTAGATATTACATGATATATTTTTTTTCATTTATAATAAATATATAATTCAGGGAATAAAATTTAAGAGGAGTGATTAATTCATGGGAATAATGCGGATGAAGCGAAACAAGATTTAGAAGGTCTTCAAACTATGAGAGTATTAGGAAATAATATGGCATGGATGTTAAAAATAATTAAAAATTCTAAAGAAGATTTACCTAAAAAAGAAAATAAAATAGCTACTAATTTTATTAGATAATAATTATATAAATTAAAAATACTGAGTAATAAATTATATAAAAAAGTATCTCTAAGAAATTTCTTAGAGATACTTTTTTAATAGAAAAATTATTTTTATCAGTGGATTAAATTTAATAATATTTAAAATTTACTTGAAGATTTAGTGTATAATCAAGTAATTTATGTACTATTTACATTTAAAACTAGAACAATAAGTTTCGGATGTTGTATTAGTTCTTGGAGATAATGTAGTTATGCCTATATTATTAAGAATACATACAGTGCCTGCATTATTAGCACAAGTTTTTACATTACATCCGATATCTTAACCTATAAAGAGTATAGACAGATTTAAATAAAAATAATCTAATAAGTTAAAAAATCTATCCATAAAAACAAA
>NZ_CP048741.1:2093593-2101091 GCF_018336475.1 Romboutsia sp. 13368 | reverse complement strand
ACTAGAACAATAAGTTTCGGATGTTGTATTAGTTCTTGGAGATAATGTAGTTATGCCTATATTATTAAGAATACATACAGTGCCTGCATTATTAGCACAAGTTTTTACATTACATCCGATATCTTAACCTATAAAGAGTATAGACAGATTTAAATAAAAATAATCTAATAAGTTAAAAAATCTATCCATAAAAACAGAGGAATGTATAATACTATTCCTCATTATAAAAATCAATTTATAGAAGAAAAAAGAGAATTAAAGATATCTTCACTCATAAGTACTTTTGCTACTAATGTAGATGCCGAAGGATAAGATTTAATTGGTGGCCAAATTTCAAATAATTTAGTTTCATAATCAGAAATTGAAGATCTAAATCCAGATCTTATTTTACTTTCAAATTCAAAAGTAAAATCTCTTATTTTTAAAAAGTCATCTAAAGTGAGATTGTAAAATACAGAAGCTTTATGTTGAGGCTGTTTTAAAAGTATTAGGTTTTGCTTAAACTCTATAAAGTCTAATCTATCATAAATTATTTTAACATATGAACTCAAATTACCATCTCCTTTATAAGATTATATTCAATACATAACTTATAATATGTGCAAATAATTAATAATGGGACAATAAAATAAAAAAATACTAATATTTGTATAAAATGTATAAAAAGACAGTGTGTGGAGACAATGTTTAATGTAAGGAGGTTATTTATATGTTCGAGAAAAAAGAGCCATTTCAATGGAAGATACCTGTACTAATACTTACTGGCATATTAGTGCTAAGTGGAGGGATTTATATAGGTGTAAAAAGTAGAGATAGTATAAAAGAAACAACAGTGTTTAAGACTGAGGAAATAAATGAAGGACAAAATAGTAAAGATACTAGCACAAAAGATGCATTTGCATTAAGTAAAAATTGTGAAATATGGTTATATAAACGAAGTGAAGAAGGTAGCCTATTAGACTCTAAGCCTTCAATGATAGGACTTATTCCTGAAGAATTGATGGGTAAAACTAAAGATGAAATACGAACATATTTGTCTGATAAATATCCAGGTAAAGAAATTGATAGTATAACGCAATATGAAATAGTATTATCAGAAAAAGCTCCTTCAACAGATGTATCAAGAAGTAATAAGTATTCACTAGAAGTAGAAGATGGACTTATAGGGCTTTATAAATACGATATAAATGGAAAAAGAGAATTAATAGAGAATACAGAAATAAAACTTGATTCATTACCACAATCTGTTCAAGAAGAAATTCAAAAAGGTGTAATAGTAGATACTCAAGAAGATGCATATTCAAGACTTGAAAGTTTTGATAGTTAATAAAAGCAACCTAATATAAGGTTGTTTTTTTATTTATACAGAAAGTTATGATATAATATATCAGAACATAAGTTTTATAAGTATATAATATAATTAGTAAAGTATTAAGTGAAGTGAATTTTATAGGAGGAAATTGACAGTTTGATAATACTAGGTATAGATCCAGGAATAGCTATTGTTGGATATGGAATAATAGAATATAAAAATAGTAAATTTAGAGTAATAGATTATGGAGCAGTAACAACTCCAGCAGGAATGGATATATTAAAACGATTAGAGCTTGTTTATAAAGGTATAGACATGCTTATAAAAAATTACAATATAGATGAAGTAGGAATAGAGGAACTATTCTTTAATAAAAACGTAAAAACAGCTATTACAGTTGCACAAGCAAGAGGAGTAACAATGCTTGCATGTGCTCACAATAATAAGCCTGTTTATGAATATACTCCTCTACAAGTAAAACAAGGTGTGGTAGGATATGGTAGAGCGCAAAAAGCTCAAGTTCAACAAATGGTTACATCATTTTTAAATCTAAAAAAAGTACCAAAACCAGATGATGTAGCAGATGCTCTTGCAGTAGCAATATGTCATGCACATGCTAATAAATTAGAGAAAACATTGAAAAATATAGGGGGCACATATGTATAGTTATATAAAAGGAACAGTAGAAGAAATTAATTTAGATCATATAGTTATAGACAATAATAATATAGGATATAAAATAAATGTATCAAGTAATACAATAAAAGATTTACAATTAGGAAATATAGCTAAAATATATACAAAGCTGATAGTTAGAGAAGATGATATGAGTCTTTGTGGATTTTTCTCTAAAGAAGAAATGCAAATGTTTGAACTCTTAACATCAGTATCAAAGATAGGGCCTAAAGTTGGATTAGCTATATTATCATTTGCATCTCCAGGACAACTAGGAGCTTATATATTAAGTGAGGATGTATCAAAACTTTCTAAAGCTCCAGGTGTAGGTAAAAAGACTGCGGAAAGAATAGTTCTTGAATTAAAAGACAAAGTAGATAAAAATAATGTAGAGTTTGAGCCTACTTTACTTTCAAATGCACCAATAGCTGTATCTAAAGATGAAGCAGTTGATGCATTAGTTGCGCTTGGATATTCATCAGCTGAAGCTAAAGAAGCTGTAGATAAGTGCAAAAAAGATGGATTAAATACAGAAGATATAATAAAAAAATCTTTAACTTATATAATGAGTAAATCCCTAAGATAGAAAGGAGATGATTATAAATGTTTGATTTTAATGATGAAGATAGAATAATAACATCTACAATGCAAAATGAAGATGTAGATGTTGAAAATAGTTTAAGACCAAAATCATTAGATGATTATTTAGGTCAAGAAAAAGCGAAAGAACAACTAAAGATCTTTATAGAAGCAGCAAAGAGTAGAAATGAACAACTTGACCATGTTTTATTATATGGGCCTCCAGGTCTTGGGAAAACAACACTAGCAAGTATAATAGCAAATGAAATGGGCGTAAACTTAAGAATAACATCGGGACCTGCGATAGAACGTGCAGGAGACTTAGCTGCAATACTTACTAACTTAAATGAAAATGATGTATTATTTATAGATGAGATACACCGTATAAATAGAAGTGTAGAAGAAGTTTTATACTCAGCTATGGAAGACTTTTGTTTAGATATAATAATAGGTAAGGGACCATCAGCAAGAAGTATAAGACTTGATTTACCAAAGTTTACATTAATAGGTGCAACAACTAGAGCAGGTATGCTTACAAATCCTCTTAGAGATAGATTTGGTGTTATATGTAAGTTAGATTATTATACAGTAGATGAATTAGCCAAAATAGTAGTAAGATCGTCTGAAATATTAGGAGCATCTATACAAACTGGTGGAGCAACAGAAATAGCAAGACGTTCAAGAGGAACACCAAGGATAGCTAATAGACTATTAAAAAGAGTAAGAGATTATGCACAAGTAAGAGCGGACGGAAATATAAGTGATAATGTTGCGAATAGTGCATTAGAATTATTAGGTGTAGATAGTCTAGGACTAGATTATGTAGATGAAAAATTATTAATGACAATAATAGAAAAGTTTAGAGGAGGTCCAGTTGGACTAGATACACTAGCAGCCTCTATAGGAGAAGACAGAAATACTATTGAAGATGTTTATGAACCTTATTTACTTCAGTTAGGATTTATAAATAGAGGTCCAAGAGGAAGGATAGCTATGCCACTTGCATATGAACATCTTAAAATACCTTTTCCTACTAAATAAGAATATAACTTAGTAAAAAAGCATAATATTTAGAAAAGTTGAGTACAGTTACTACGATAAGTATATAAAAAAAGTACATGGTTATAATTTCTATAAAATACACAATACATATTTGGMTTGGCATATAGAAAAAATATACTATTTTTGTTATTATGGTAACTGTATAAAATTTTGGAAAGGAAGTTTACATTGAAAACAAGCGACTTTTATTTTGACTTACCAGAAGAGTTAATAGCTCAAGTACCAATATTAGATAGATCAAGTTCTAAGCTAATGGTATTAGACAAAGAAACTGGAGAAATTGAACATAAAACATTTAAACATGTAATAGATTACTTAAATCCTGGAGATTGCTTAGTACTTAATAATACTAGAGTAATACCAGCAAGACTTATAGGTGAAAAAGTAGATACTGGTGGTAAGATAGAATTCTTATTACTAAAAAGAACAGAGGAAGATACTTGGCAAGCATTAGTAAAGCCAGGAAAGAGAGCAAAAATAGGAACTAAGTTCTCTTTTGGAAATGGAAAACTTATAGGAGAAGTAGTAGGATTAGCAGAGGAAGGATCTAGAATAATCAAGTTCCATTATGAAGGAATATTTGAAGAGGTTTTAGATGAACTTGGAAATATGCCACTACCTCCATATATAACAGAAAGATTAGAAGAAAGAGAAAGATACCAAACTGTTTATTCTAAGCATAATGGTTCAGCTGCAGCACCTACAGCAGGTCTTCACTTTACTGAAGAATTACTTCAACAAATAAAAGATAAAGGTGTTGATATAGCTTTTGTAACTCTTCATGTTGGACTTGGAACATTTAGACCAGTTAAGGTTGATAATGTATTAGAACATGAAATGCACTCAGAATACTATATGGTAGACAAAGAAGCTGCAGAAAAAATAAATAATGCAAAACAAAATGGACACAATGTAATCTGTGTTGGAACTACTAGTTGTAGAACTGTAGAGTCAGCTACTAAAGAAGATGGTAAAATAGAAGAAACTAGTGGATGGACTAATATATTTATCTACCCAGGATACAAATTTAAAATGGTAGATAAACTTATAACTAATTTCCATTTACCAGAATCAACATTAATTATGTTAGTTAGTGCACTTTCTAGCAAAGAAAATGTGCTAAATGCCTATGAAACAGCTGTAAAAGAAAGATATAGATTCTTTAGTTTTGGAGATGCTATGATTGTAAAATAGAGAATATATTGGGGGCAACTATGAAAAATATGGATAAAAGTAATATATCGCTGAGAGTAGCACATATATTTGAATCAATATTAGCAATGGTAGTTTTAATAGCAGTATTTTTAGGAACTATAGATGTTTTAAGAATGATATGGACTGCGTATATAGTTGAATATCAGAATCCCGTTGCATATAGCCAGTTAAATGATATACTAGCACAAATACTTCTTTTAGTTATAGCTATAGAATTTGTAGTTATGCTATCTTCACATAAAGCAGGAACAATAGTGGAAGTATTATTATATGCGATAGCAAGAAAAATGTTATTACTTCCTAAAAGTGGAGGTATGTTAGAAATTTTATTAGGTGTAATTTCAATAGGTGGATTATTTAGAATAAGGAAACACTTGTTAACAGAAGACAATAGTAATATAAATATAACAAGTATAAATTATGATAGCAACGATGATGATATTAAAGACCCCGTAGAATATGACAAAACTTTAGATAAAGTAAATGTATAAATTTTAATATAGATATACAAAAGACTAGATTAAGGAGACAAAAGACATGAGCGCAATAAGATACGAACTTATAAAAACATGTAAACAAAGTGGAGCAAGACTTGGAAGACTTCATACTCCACATGGTGTTATAGAAACACCAATATTTATGCCAGTTGGAACTCAAGCAACTGTAAAATCAATGACGCCAGAAGAGTTAAAAGAAATAGGATCACAAATAATATTAAGTAATACTTATCATTTATATATGAGACCAGGTCACGATTTAGTTAAAGAAGCTGGTGGACTTCATAAGTTCATGAACTGGGATAGACCAATACTTACAGATAGTGGAGGATTCCAAGTATTCAGTCTAGGGCCACTTAGAAAAATAACTGAAGAAGGAGTACACTTCAGATCTCATATAGATGGTTCTAAACATTTTATAAGTCCAGAAAAAGCTATGGAAATACAAAATGCATTAGGTTCAGATATAATGATGGCATTCGATGAATGTGCTCCATATCCTGCTGATAGAGAATATGTTAAAAACTCTTTAGAAAGAACTACAAGATGGTTAAAGAGATGTAAAGAAGCTCATAAAAATACAGAAAATCAAGCATTATTTGGTATAATACAAGGTGGAATGTATAAAGATTTAAGAGAACAATCTGCTAAGGAAATATTAGAGCTTGATTTACCAGGATATGCAGTTGGTGGTTTAAGTGTTGGAGAGCCAAAGGAATTAATGTACGAAGTATTAGATTATACAGTACCACTAATGCCAGAAAATAAGCCAAGATACTTAATGGGTGTTGGTAGCCCAGATGATTTATTAGAAGGTGTAATAAGAGGGATAGACATGTTTGACTGTGTACTTCCAACTCGTATAGCTAGAAATGGTACAGCAATGACGAGTGTTGGTAAAGTTGTTGTTAGAAATGCAAAATATGCAAGAGACTTTAGTCCACTAGACCCTAACTGTGATTGCTACTGCTGTAAAAACTATACAAGAGCATATATAAGACACTTAGTTAAAGCGAATGAAATACTAGCATCAAGATTAATAACTACTCATAACTTACACTTCTTATTAAATTTAATGAAGCAAGTTAGAGAAGCTATAATGGAAGATAGATTATTAGACTTTAAAGAAGAATTCTTCAAGGCATATGGATATACAAAATAAATAAAAATATACTATTAATTATAATTACTTTAATATATAATATTTAGTATATAAATAATTTTTAAATGTTGAAGGAGTGAAACATATGACTGCACAAACACAACAAATGATCATGGGATTACTTATGTGGGTTGTAGTATTTGGAGTATTCTATTTCTTACTAATAAGACCACAAAAGAAAAAAGATAAACAATTAAAAGATATGAGATCTAACCTAAATGTAGGAGATAAAGTTACTACAATAGGTGGTATAGTAGCTAATGTTGCTAAAGTTGAAGAAAATGTTGTAATATTAGAATTAGGGCCAAACAGAACTAAAGTACCATTTGAAAAATGGGCTATAGGAAGTGTTGAATCTAAACAAACTAAAGAAGAAAAATAATAATATAGTAATGTTTGTACCTCTTCTTGAATATATATTATCGAGTATATATTCGAGGGGAGGTATTTTTATGGAAAAAACAAATCATGTTCTTAAGGGTTTAGGATATTCATATATATTAACTTTAGCAACATTATTAATATATAACTTAGCCCTTACATTTACTAGTTTATCAGGAGATTCAATAGCTATGGCATCATCAGCAATAACTACTGCATCTGCTGCATTTGGAGGATTTTACGCATCAAAACATATAAAAGAAAAAGGTCTTATATATGGCCTAGTTGTTGGACTTATGTACATAGTATGCCTTATATTGATAGTATTCTTAGCAAAAGATAACTTTGCATTTGAAATTGATATATTATACAAAGTATTGCTAGTATCTATAGCTGGTGGTATTGGTGGAGTTTTAGGTGTTAACTTTAAATAATAATTTTAATAATAAGTAAAAAAAGACGTCATAATTGTGACGTCTTTTTTTATGAAATATATATAAGAGTAATAAACACAATTATTGCCAATAATATATACAGGATAAAAACAATAGGAGGCATACTTATGAAAGATAAAGATAATAAAAAGATTRAAAAAATAACATACAACTTACTAAA
>NZ_CP048741.1:2093264-2093554 GCF_018336475.1 Romboutsia sp. 13368 | reverse complement strand
ATTTTAATAATAAGTAAAAAAAGACGTCATAATTGTGACGTCTTTTTTTATGAAATATATATAAGAGTAATAAACACAATTATTGCCAATAATATATACAGGATAAAAACAATAGGAGGCATACTTATGAAAGATAAAGATAATAAAAAGATTGAAAAAATAACATACAACTTACTAGGTAATTCATTTATAGGTAATTTACTTGATATGTCTGGAGATATAGATAATTCATCGCAAAATCTTATAACATATTTGGAGTCAGATGAAATAAAAAAATTAAGTAAGGAAGA
>NZ_CP048741.1:2090748-2093252 GCF_018336475.1 Romboutsia sp. 13368 | reverse complement strand
GAATGATAAAAATAAAAAGATGGGAAAAATAACATACAACTTACTAGGTAATTCATTTATAGGTAATTTACTTGATATGTCTGGAGATATAGATAATTCATCGCAAAATCTTATAACATATTTGGAGTCAGATGAAATAAAAAAATTAAGTAAGGAAGATAAAAACTAATATTTAATAACGTATAGGAGAGAAAGATTATGTCAAAGGTAGCAAAGGCAGCAGTAGGATTGATGGCAGCAACCTTAGTTGCTAAAATTCTAGGGTTTGGTAGAGAATTAGCCCTAGCATCAGCATATGGAGCATCAGGTGTTAGTGATGCGTTCTTAGTGGCAATGAATATACCGGCAGTAATATTTACTGCTATAGGTACATCTCTTGGGACTGCATTCATACCACTATATTGTGATGTAAACTCAAAAAATGGTGAAAGTGCATCTATTAAGTTTACTAATAATGTATTTAATATTGTAGTACTTATATGTTTAGTGCTTTCAGTAATAGGTGCAATATTTACACCACAAATAGTAAAAATATTTGCTGTTGGTTTTAAAGGAGAGACACTTAGATTAGCAATTTATTATACTAGAGTAATGATATTAGGATTATCATTTTTAGGAATGAGCTACATTATGATGGCGTACTTACAAGTGAAAGAAAACTTTATAGTTCCTGGTCTTATGTCAGTGCCGTTCAATATTATGATAATTTTATCTATATTTGTAAGTGTGAAGGTGAGTCCTGCATTACTACCATGGGGTAGTTTAATTGGGTTATCACTTCAGTTTTTAGTTCAATACCCTTTTGCAAGAAAAAAAGGATATAGATATAAACCATACATAGATTTTAAGGAAGAGCATCTTAAGAGAATGCTTTGGCTTATAGCTCCAGTTTTGATAGGAGTTGCAGTTAACCAAATAAATACTATTGTAGATAGAACAATTGCATCTACATTAGTTGAGGGTAGTATATCTGCATTAAATTATGCAACGAAACTTAACCAATTTGTTATGGGTATGTTTATAGTTTCTATATCATCTGTTGTATACCCAATGTTGTCCAAACTATCATCTGAAAATAATAAAGAAAAGTTTAATAAGTCTATAATAACTTCAGTAAATACTGTTGTATTATTAGTTATACCTATTTCTATTGGAGCAATAATACTTGCTCATCCAATAGTTAAGTTATTATTCCAAAGGGGTGAATTTGATGCTAGAGCAACTCAAATGACATCAGTAGCTCTTATATTCTACTCAATAGGTATGATTGGATTTGGACTTAGAGATATATTAGGTAAAATATTCTATTCATTACAAGATACTAAAACTCCTATGATTAATGGAGTTATAGCTATGGTTTTAAATATAATACTTAATATATTATTTGTTAAATTTACTAATATGCAATTAGCAGGGCTTGCATTTGCAACTAGTATATCAGCTTTATTTACTATAACATTATTATTTATAAGTTTAAGAAAAAAAATTGGAAACTTTGGTGGTAAATCAATAGCTCTTGGTATGATTAAATCTTTAATATCAGGAATTATAATGGCAGTGATAACATTACTTACATATAGATTTATTGCTAATATGTTAGGTACTGGATTTATACAAGAAGCTATAACTTTAGCCTTATCAGTAGCTATTGGAGCTATAGTTTATGGAATTAGTATAATAATACTTAAAGTTGATGAAGTTAATATAATTTTAGATAAAGTTAAAGAAAAACTTAATAGAAAATAATTAAAAAAGAGCTATTTTAAGATAAATATTTATTTTGAAATGCTCTTTTTGAGATAAGTAAAATTTTTATATATAATATATTATAACTTAAGAAGTAGGAGATAAAAATGATMTTTTTGAGATAAGTAAAATTTTTATATATAATATATTATAACTTAAGAAATAGGAGATAAAAATGATACCTAAGAGAGTAAAACAATTTTATATTAATGTAAGTGATAAGATGACTGAAAATGATTATGATTATGCAAGAAAAATATTAAATGATGAAGAGTTTGATTTATTTGTCAAGTTATCTAAATCAGAACAAAAACATAGTATAAGAATAGCTAAAGATATTGAGTTTGTTATAGAAAATGAGGAAACTAATGATAAAGATATATTAAATAATAAAGAATTATTAATTAGAGCATCATTATTACATGATATAGGTAAAAGTAGAAAAAGATTAAATGTAATTGATAAATCTATAATTGTTATATTAAATAAGTTAACTAATGGAAAATTAAAAAATATAAAAAAATCACAAAAGATACAATGTTATTACAATCACAGTGAATATGGATATGAAATTTTAAAAGATTTAGTTAAGAATGATGTAATATTAGATATAATTAGAAATCATCATAAAAAGAGCAATAATAAAATTGTATCTTTTTTCAAAGCTGTTGATGATAGAAACTAAGAAAATAAGTAAATTTCCAATAATATTGCCTATATTTTATATAAGTTATATAATTAAAATATAATAAATTTAA
>NZ_CP048741.1:2078054-2089384 GCF_018336475.1 Romboutsia sp. 13368 | reverse complement strand
ATAATATAGGATAATAAGAAAATTTTTTATAAAATTTAGAAATTAGATTTGAAGATATATTAAGTAGATTTATAAATGTTGTGTATATAGTAAAAATGCAAAACTGAAGAATAAATATTTAATAAAGATCAAGAAAGATTAATATTAGAGGTGAAATTTAACATATGATAAAAGGATACGAAGGTATAGAGCCTAAAATAGATGAAACTGCATTCATAGCAGAAAGTGTAGATATAGTAGGTAAAGTTACTATAGAAAAGAATGCAAACATTTGGTATGGAACTGTTTTAAGAGCGGATGATAATTATATAACTGTAGGAGAAAATACTAATATACAAGATGGTAGTGTTGTACATATATCAGAAAAGTTTCCTACAATAATAGGCAACAATGTTACGGTAGGTCATAAATCAATAATACATGGATGTGAAATAGGAGATAATACTTTAATAGGTATGGGTTCTATAGTTTTAGATGGAGCTAAAGTTGGTGAATTTACATTACTTGGAGCAGGGAGTTTAGTACCACCAGGTAAAGAAATACCATCAGGTGTTTTAGCTATGGGTTCACCTGCAAAAGTAATAAGAGAACTTTCACAGGAAGAAAAAGAAAATCTTACTAAGTCTGCATTAAAATATGTAAAACTTGCAAATAATCATAAGTAATAAAAATAAAAGGGCAATTCTATATTGTCCTTTTTAGATTTTAGGAGTGAAATTTAGTGAGAATAAGTTATAAAAACTTAAAGAGATATAAAGATATTGCACATATATTAATTAAATATGGGTTTTCATTTATTGTAGAAAAGTTAAATATATCAGAGGTAGCATATAAAATACCAATTACAAGTCCTTCACAAAATATAAAAAATATGTCTACAGCAACGAAGATTAGATGTGTTATAGAAGAACTTGGACCTACATATATAAAGCTTGGTCAAATATTAAGTACAAGAAAAGATTTGTTTGATGAAGATATAATAAATGAACTTTCAAAACTAAGGGATAGTGTAGAGCCTTTTGATACAGATATAGCAAAGGCTATATTTGAAAATGAAACGGGATTAAAGATATCAGATATATTTAAAGAGTTTAATAATATTCCAATAGGGTCAGCATCTATAGGTCAAGTTTATGAAGCAAAATTAAAAAATAATGAAGATGTAATAGTAAAAATACAAAGACCAAACATAGAAGAAACTATAAAGTCTGATATAGAAATTTTAAAAACAATTGCTTTAACACTTGAAGATTTAAATAATGATATTGATATAGATTTAAAACAAGTAGTAGAAGAATTTAATGCTCAATTAATGAGGGAATTAGATTATAAATTTGAAGCTATAAATGCTATAAAGTTTAAAGATATGTTTAAAGATAGTAACGAAGTATATATACCAACTATATACGATGAGTATAGTACTGGAAAAGTATTAGTAATGGAAAAAATAATAGGCGTAAAATTAAGCGACATATCAAAAATAGAGGAACTTGGATGGGATACTAATAATATAGCTCAAATAGGTGTTAGGTCTTTATTCAAGCAGATTTTTGAATATGGTTTTTTCCACGGAGATCCACATCCAGGAAATATATTTGTAGTAAGTAATAATTGTATAGCTTATATAGATTTTGGAATGGTAGGTATTATAGATAATAAGATGTTAAACTTCTTAAATAATATAGTTATAGCAATAGGTAAAAGAAATATAGATAGAGTAATCCATTTATTAATGGATATAAATATACTAAATTCAGATGTAGATATGAGTAGTTTTAGACAAGATTTATTATATTTAATGCATTATTATTATGATGTTCCTATAGAAAATTTAAGTATATCAAATATTTTAAATGAAATGTTTAGATTTTTTAGAACATATAAAATAGCTATACCATCACAGCTTACAATGCTTTCTAAAACTATAATAACATTAGAGGGAACAGCTAGAGGTTTGAATTCTAGTTTTTCAATAGCATCGGTAGCTGAAGAATTTATTAAGTATTATTATATAAATCAACTTAGTATAGATAAGATGTTAATTAGAGCGAAAGATAATGTAGAAGAAATTTGCTTAGATATTAAATCAATACCTAAGCAATTAAAAACTATACTTAGAAACTTAGAACATAATAATTTAAGAATACAAATGGATGATGTAAAGTTTACTAGCTTAGAAAGATGCATAACTGATGTAACGACTAATATTTCATTAAGTTTAGTTTTAGCATCTATTATAGTTGGTTCATCACTTATAATATCATCTCAAAATATAAATCAAAATATTGGAATAAAATTAATGGCTATAATAGGATTTTTTATATCTTTTATTATAGGGATATTATTAGTTATAAAAATATTTAGGAGCCAATATAAAAATAAATTTAATTTTGAAGTATATATTTATAAGATATTAATAAAATTTTTTATTGTAAGAAAATTTGGAGGAATAAAATGAGTAATGAAAAATGGTTACTTAGAAATAGAAAAGCAGATTTAAAAGAAATGTCTCAAAGATATGGTATAAGTCAATTGCTTTGTAAATTAATAGTAAATAGAGAAATAACAGATGAAAATATATTAAATAGTTATATAAATCCTACATATAAATATTTACATCAACCTGCAGATATGAAGGATATAAAAAAAGCAGTAGCGATAATAAAAGAAAAAATAAAAGCAAATAAAAAAATTAGAATCATAGGTGACTATGATGTAGATGGAATAATAAGTGTTTATATATTATATACAGCACTTAATAAATGTGGAGCTAATGTAGATTATGAAATACCAGATAGAATTAAAGACGGATATGGTATAAATAAAAATATAGTAAAAATAGCTTATGATGAAGGTGTTGATACTATAATAACTTGTGATAATGGAATTTCAGCAATAGAACAAATAGAATATGCAAAAGAATTAGGGTTAACTGTAATCGTTACAGACCATCATGATGTTCCATTTATTGAAGAGGATGGACATAGAACTTTTATATCTTCAAATGCAGATGCAATAATAAATCCTAAACAAACAGAATGTAACTATCAATTTAAAAGTATATGTGGAGCAGGTGTAGCTTTTAAATTAATGGAAGCTCTATATGAAGAGTTGGGAATGGATAAAGATGAATGTTATAAGCTAATTGAATTTGTAGCTATAGCTACTGTTTGTGATGTAGTTGATTTAATAGATGAAAATAGAATATTTGTAAAAAATGGATTAGAAATGCTTAATAATACTAACAATATAGGTATAAAAGAACTTAAAAAGGCTACTGGTTTAGAAGATAAAGAAATTACAGCATACCATTTAGGGTTCGTTATAGGTCCATGTTTAAATGCATCAGGTAGACTTGATTCAGCTAAAAAAGGACTAGAATTACTTTTAATGGATGATGAAGAAGATGCAAAAAAATTAGCTATAGAAATCGTAGAGTTAAATGATGCAAGAAAGAATATGACTAAAGAAGGCGTAGATAAAGCTATTGATATAATTGAAAATACAGATATTAATAATGATGATATATTAGTGATTTATATAGAAGATATACATGAAAGTCTTGCAGGTATAGTTGCAGGAAGAATTAAAGAAAGATATAATAAGCCAACTATTATTCTAACGAAATCAGAAGAAGGTGTTAAAGGTTCAGCAAGATCTATAGAAGAATATAATATGTTTGAAGGCCTATTAGCTTGTAAAGAATTGTTAGATAAATTTGGAGGCCATCCTATGGCAGCGGGATTATCATTACAAGAAGATAAGATTGATAGTCTTAGACATAGCTTGAATAAAAAATGTGAGTTAACACAAGATGATTTAGCCAAAAAGATAATGATAGATGCATCGCTACCTTTAGAATATTTAAACTTAAATCTTATTGAAGAGTTAAACGTACTAGAGCCATTTGGAAAAGGTAATTCTAAACCGGTATTTGGTGTAAAAGATGCAAAAATAATAAATGCTAGGATACTTGGAAAGGATAAAAATGTTTTAAAGTTAAGACTTTTATTATCTAATAATATTACAATGGATGCAATGATATTTAATGATGTAGAATATTTTGAAGAAAAAATAATATCGAAGTATGGAAAAGATATATTAGAGAATCTATATAATAAATCTAATAATAGCGTAAATATGGATTTTACATTCTACCCATCAATAAATGAATGGAATGGAAATAAAAGCATACAAATAATAGTTAATGGAATTAGATAATAGTAATGTAAATTTAAGTTATAATAATATTTATATTAAGAGTATAAAAGGATAAGATATAGAGCAATATCAGATTTATCTCTTTTAGATGAAGATTTTGATATTAACTTTAGAGAGGTTAATACAAATAAAAACAATATACAAGTTATATTCTCGTCAAATATTGATAAAATAGACTTAAAAAGATATAATAATATTGTTCTTTATGATTATTTACATAGCACTAAAGATTATGCGTATATATATGAGGGTGCTAGTGATGARWRTARWWWWWWYWARWMATACATTTATTATATAAATATTTAATAAAGTTAAATATAGATAAAAGTGAAAACTTAATATCTAATAAACATAAATTAGAAAATGGAAAGCTATTAGGAGGGTCATCATGGACTTAAAAAAAGTAATAAGAAATATCGAAAACTTCCCAAAAGAAGGAATACAATTTAAAGACATCACAACATTAATGCAAGATGGTGAAGCTTTTAAGTATACAATAGATTCATTTATAAATGAATTAAAAGATAAAAATATAGATATTATAGTAGGACCAGAAGCTAGAGGATTTTTAATGGGAACTCCAGTTGCTTATGGATTAGGTGTTGGATTTGTTCCAGTTAGAAAACCAGGAAAACTACCATCAGAAACTATAAGTTATAGCTATGGATTAGAGTACGGAAGTGATACATTACAAATACATAAAGATGCAATAAAGCCAGGTCAAAGAGTAGCTATAGTAGATGATTTACTAGCTACGGGAGGAACTATGGAAGCTGCAGCTAAGTTAATAGAGCAATTAGGTGGAGAAGTAGTTTCTATGCAATTCTTAATAGAATTAGAAGATTTAAAAGGAAGAGATAAATTATCTGAATACGAAATAAATTCTTTAATAAAGTACTAGTACTTAAAAAATAGTTGGTATATAGCCAACTATTTTAATATATAAATTTATATTTGAAATAGGTGGTATTATGCAGGATAAAGAAATTCAAGAGCTTATAAATAAAATAAAAAAATACGCAAAAGATGCAGATGTTAATTTAGTTGAAAAAGCTTATTACTTTGGGAAAAAAGCACATGATGGACAATTTAGGAAATCAGGGGAACCTTACTTTATACATCCGATAGCAGTAGCGAATATTCTAAGTGATATGGAATTAGATATAGAAACTATAATAGCAGGTTTACTTCATGATGTAGTTGAAGATACTGAATATACATATGAAGATATAGAAAAAGAATTTTCTAAGGAAATAGCGGATTTAGTAGATGGAGTAACTAAACTTGGACAGATTAAATATCAGTCAAAAGAAGAAACTCAAGCTGAAAACTTAAGAAAAATGTTCCTTGCTATGGCAAAAGATATAAGAGTCATACTTATAAAATTGGCAGATAGACTTCACAATATGAGAACACTAAAGTTTATGCCTCCTGAAAAAGCAAAAGCAAAAGCGATAGAAACATTAGAAATATATGGTGGTATAGCTAATAGATTAGGTATTTCCATGATTAAATGGGAACTTGAAGATTTAGCTTTAAGATATATAGACCCGGAAGGTTACTATCAATTAGTAGAAAGAGTAGCTAAAAAAAGAAGCCAAAGAGAGGCATATATAGAAAATGTTATTAACATATTAAATAAGTTATTTGAAGATGTAAGTATAAAGTGTAATGTATATGGAAGACCAAAGCATTTTTATAGTATATATAGAAAAATGCAAAATAAGCATAAAACATTCCAAGAAATATATGATTTAATGGCAGTTAGGATTATAGTAGATACTGTAAAAGATTGCTATGCAGTGCTTGGGATGATACATACTTTATGGACTCCTATGCCAGGTAGATTTAAAGATTATATAGCTATGCCAAAGCCTAATATGTATCAAAGTTTACACACAACTGTAATAGGTCCAGATGGTGAACCTTTAGAAATACAGATAAGAACTAAAGAAATGCATACTATAGCTGAGTACGGGATAGCAGCTCACTGGAAATATAAAGAAGGAAATAATAGTCAAAAGCAAACTAGTATAGAAGGTAAGCTTAAATGGCTAAGACAAATGATAGAGTGGGAACAAGATTTAAAAGACCCACAAGAATTTATGGATGCTCTTAAAGAGGATGTATTCAGTAGTCAAGTTTATGTATTTACTCCTAAAGGAGATGTTGTAGAACTTCCAGCAGAGTCAACACCTATAGATTTTGCATATAGAGTGCATACAAATGTAGGAAATAAATGTGTTGGTGCAAAGATAGATGGAAGGATAGTAACTCTTGATTATAAGCTTCAAAATGGTAATATAGTTGAAATATTAACTTCTTCAAATTCTAACGGACCAAGTAGAGATTGGATAAATATTGTTAAAACACCAAATGCTAAAAGTAGAATTAGGCAGTGGTTTAAAAAAGAAAGAAGAGAAGAAAATATTCAAAGAGGAACTGAAATACTTGAAAAAGAATTCAGAAAACAAAATATACCATTAAAAGACCCTAATGTAGAAAAATACATGCAACAAATGACTAAAAGATTTAACCAACCAACAGTAGAAGACTTAATAGCTACTATTGGATACGGTGGTATAATAGCTAATCATGTAGTTTCTAAAGTTAGAGAGTTATATGAAAAAGAAGTTAAGAAAGAGCAAAAAGAACAAAAAGAAGAGATAAATGATATCGAAAAACATAATATAAGTGATGCGGAATATAAGAAAAAAAGAAAGAATAATAATAATCAAGGAATTGTTGTTAAAGGCCTAGATAATATACTTATAAGATTTGCTAAATGTTGTAACCCACTTCCTGGTGATGAAATTATAGGTTATATAACAAAAGGAAGAGGTGTTGCAATACACAGATCTGATTGCCCAAATGCAAATATTAACAACGATTCATTCAAAAGTAGATTGGTAGATGTGTCATGGACTAATTCAGAATCTAGCAAATTTGAGGCAGAAATACAAATAAAAACGGTTGATAGAAGAGGTATAATAAACGATATAACTCATATAGTTGTTATGGATAAAATTTCTTTAAATGGTATAAATGCTAGAAAAGGGAAAGATAGTGTAGTAAGTGTAAATCTTTTAGTAGAAGTTAATAATATAGAAACATTAAATACACTAATGAAAAAGATAAAATCAATTCCTGGTGTTGAAAATATTTATAGAGTAATAAACTAGGAGGTTATTATGAGAGCTGTTGTTCAAAGAGTATCTTCTTCAAAGGTTACAGTAGATGGTAATATTACTGGAGAGATAAAAAAAGGATTACTTGTTTTGCTTGGAGTAACACATGAAGATACATCTAAAGATGTAGATTATATAATAGATAAAGTACTAAATTTAAGAATATTCGAAGATGAAAATCAAAAAATGAACTTGTCATTAAAGGATGTAGAAGGGGAGCTATTAGTGGTATCTCAATTTACTTTATATGGAGACTGTAGAAAAGGTAGAAGACCTAGCTTTTCTACAGCTGCAAGACCAGAACTTGCAACAAAGCTATATGAAGAGTTCATAGAAAAATCGAGAAAAGAAGGAATAGTAACTCAAACGGGACAATTTGGTGCACATATGATGGTTGATTTAACTAATGATGGACCAGTTACTATATTACTTGAATCAAATAGAACTTTCTAAGGAGAGATGATTATGAAAATAGAGAAAATAGTTGAACCATACTTTGGTGAAAATATGTACATATTAATAGATGAAGAAACTAAAAAATGTGCAGTTGTAGATCCAGGGGGAGCTAGTGATAAAATACTTAATTATATAAAAGCAAATGCTTTAGAATTAGAGTATATAATATTAACTCATGGTCACGGAGATCATATAGGAGCAGTTAATAAAATAAAATCTCAAACTAATGTTAAGGTAATAGCTCATAATGATGAAAAAGAGTTATTAAATAATAATAGAAAAAATCTAAGTTATTCTATGCATTGTGGACCGCAAGAATTAGATGCTGACATATATGTTAAAGATAAGGATAAGTTAGAACTTGGAAATTTAAAATTAAGTTTTATTCATACACCAGGACATACAAAAGGATGTATGTGTATAAGAGTTAATGATGATATGTTTACAGGAGATACTTTATTTGCAGGAAGTATAGGAAGAACTGACCTTTATGGTGGAGACTATAGACAAATAGAGAAATCTTTAAAGAAATTATCTAAATTTGAAGATAAAGTAAAGATACATCCTGGTCATGGTCCAAGCTCAACACTTGGTATAGAGAAGATGAGTAATCCTTATATGTAGAAGGAGACGTTAAAATGTTAAACGTAATATTAAAGAATCATGATTTTAAGTATGAAGTTGCAGAACTTATAAAGCTATTTACATCAGATTTCCAATTTACTGATAAAAAGAATTTTGGAATGGTTTTAGAAAATAACCTTTTAGAATACAACAATACTTTAATATCAACTACTAAATACTATGAAAATTATGAACTTAGATTTGAGTCATCAGAACATATAAAAACAGATGATTTAAATGAGCAAGGATTAAAAAAATTAACTAAAGAAATGATAAAAAGAAGTATGTTTAATGTATTAAAAAAGAAATTTAATACTTATGTACCATGGGGCATACTTACTGGAATAAGACCTGTTAAGATAGTTCATAACTTACTAGATAAAGGTATGGATGACGAGTCTATAAGACAAAATCTAAAAGAGAACTACTTAATAATGGATGAAAAGATAGATTTAGCCTTAGATATAGCAAAAAGAGAAAGACCTTTTATGTATCCTATTGATGAAAATAAAATATCTTTATATGTGGGAATACCGTTTTGTCCTACAAGATGTTATTATTGTTCATTCCCAGCAAATCCACTAAAACAGTTTGGACACTTAAGAATGGAATATGTAGAAAAACTTATAGAAGAAATTAAGGGAATGGCAAAAATAATAGAAGATACAAATAAAGAGATTGAAACATTATATATAGGTGGAGGAACTCCAACCGCTTTAGAAGCACCAGAGTTAGATATATTAATAACTGCGTTATTTAAAGAACTAGATTTAACTAAAATAAAAGAGTTTACAGTTGAAGCAGGAAGACCGGATTCTATAACTAGAGAAAAATTAGAAGTTCTTAAAAAGCACAATGTAAGTAGAATAAGTATAAATCCTCAAACTATGAATGATGAAACTTTAGAAAAAATAGGACGTGCTCATAGTGTTTCTGATATAGTTGATTGTTTCAATATGGCTAGAGAAATAGGATTTGATAACATAAATATGGACCTTATATTAGGTCTTGTAGATGAAAATTTAGATATGGTTAAAAATACATTAGAAGAAATTAAAAAACTTCAACCTGAAAGCTTGACTGTACATACGTTAGCGGTAAAAAGAGCCTCTAAGCTAAAAGAAGATATAGAAAATTATGAACTTACAAGATATGAAGAAATGATAAAGATGATAGATTTATCTATGGAATATGCAAAAGATATGGGACTTAATCCATACTATATGTATCGTCAAAAGCATATGCTAGGAAACTTAGAAAATATAGGATATGCAAAAGAAGGATATGAATGCATATATAATATTCAAATCATGGAAGAAAAACAAAGTAACTATGCATTAGGTGCAGGTTCTATATCTAAATTTGTATATGTTGATGAAGACAGAATCGAAAGAGTTGAAAACGTAAAGAACGTTGAGCAATATATAGATAGAGTTGATGAAATGATAGAAAGAAAAAGAAAGGAAATATACCAAAATGTTAACTAAAGCTCCAAGAGGAACTAAGGACATAACTCCTAAAGATGCATATAAATGGAATTATGTTGAAAATAAATTTAGAGAAATATGTTCATTATTTGGATATGAAGAAATGAGAACTCCAGTGTTTGAACACACAGAGTTATTTAAAAGAGGTGTAGGAGATACTACAGATATAGTACAAAAAGAAATGTACTCATTTACAGATAAAGGTGGTAGAGATATAACTTTAAAGCCAGAGGGAACAGCAGGTGTAGTTAGAGCATTTATAGAAAATAAATTATATGCTGATACTCAACCAACAAAGTTATTCTATATAACTCCTTGTTTTAGATATGAAAGACCACAAGCAGGAAGACAAAGACAATTCCATCAATTTGGGGTAGAAGCACTAGGTAGTGATAAACCATCAATAGATGCAGAAGTTATAGCATTAGCTATACAATTCTTTAATGAAGTTGGTCTTAAAGATTTAGCAGTAAGTATAAACTCTGTTGGATGTCCTACTTGTAGAGAAGAATACAATGCTACTTTAAAACAATATCTTGATACAAAATCAGATGTGTTATGTGAAACATGTTTAGAAAGAAAAGATAAAAATCCAATGAGAGTTATAGATTGTAAAAATCCTACTTGTAAGGAAAACTTAACAGATATACCTTTCATGGTTGATCATATATGTGATGATTGTAAAGATCACTTTGAAAAATTACAAACATACTTAAAAGAAATGGATATAAACTTTGTAGTTGATAGAAGTATAGTTAGAGGACTTGATTACTACAAGAAAACTGCATTTGAAATAATATCTAACGATATAGGTTCTCAAAGTACAGTTTGTGGTGGAGGAAGATACGACGGACTTGTTGAGCAATTAGGTGGACCTAAGGGAGTTAGTGGTATAGGATTTGGATTAGGAGCTGAAAGATTATTATTAACTATGGAAAATAATAATATAGAAATAGAAAATCCATATTCAACTGATATATTTATAGTAACTATAGGGGAAGAAGCTAAGACTAAGAGTTTTAAATTACTTAAAGACTTAAGAACAAACCATATAAGTGCAGAAAATGATCACTTAGATAGAAGTGTTAAGGCTCAATTTAAATACTCTGACAAAATAAATGCTAAATTTACTATAGTTATAGGTGATGATGAATTAGCTAATGATGCTGCTACATTAAAGAATATGGCAACATCAGAACAAATAACTATTAAGTTAAGTGAAATAGTTAAAGAATTAAAGTCTAGAATGTAGTTTATGTATACACAAGTTAATTAATTAAATTATATTAAATATAAGTTTAATTATTAAAGATATATGAGTATAACTTTAATGGACAATATATTATATTAGTGA
>NZ_CP048741.1:2076111-2078045 GCF_018336475.1 Romboutsia sp. 13368 | reverse complement strand
TAATACTAAGGTTATTATAAAAACATAAAATTTTATGCTTTTATAGTACGTTAATGTATATAAAAACTAATATATTAAAATAAATACTTGGAGGCAAAGCAATGGAAACTCTGAATGGCTTAAAGAGAACTCATTACTGTGGGGACTTAAGAGAGAGCAATATAAATGAAGAAGTTGTACTTATGGGATGGGTACAAAAGAAAAGAAACTTAGGGGGATTAGTATTCGTTGACCTAAGAGATAGAAGTGGATTATGTCAAATAATATTTGATACTGATGTAAATGCTGAAGCTTTTGCTAAAGCAGAAAAATTAGGTTCTGAATATGTTGTTGCAGTTAAGGGGAAAGTTGCAGAAAGATCATCTAAAAACCCTAATATGCCAACTGGTGATATAGAAGTATTTGCTACTGAATTAAAAGTATTAAATAAATCAGAAACACCACCAATATATATAAAAGATGACGATAATGTTTCAGAAGAATTAAGATTAAAATATAGATACTTAGATTTAAGAAAACCATCTATGCAAAAGAACTTAATGTTAAGAAGTAGAGTAGCTGGTATAGTTAGAAATTATTTAACTGAAAATAATTTCTGTGAAATAGAAACTCCATTCTTAATAAAACCAACTCCAGAAGGTGCTAGAGATTACTTAGTGCCAAGTAGAGTTAATGAAGGTAAATTCTATGCATTACCACAATCACCACAATTATTTAAGCAATTATTAATGGTAAGTGGTATGGATAGATACTTCCAAATAGTTAAGTGTTTCAGAGATGAAGACTTAAGAGCTGATAGACAACCTGAATTTACTCAAATAGACTGTGAAATGTCATTTGTTGAAGAAGAAGATGTTAGAGCTATAATGGAAAAAATGGTACAAAGAATATTCAAAGAGGTATTAAATGTAGAAGTTAGCTTACCACTTCCAGTTATGCCTTACTCAGAAGCTATGGAAAGATATGGTTCAGACAAGCCTGACACTAGATTTGGATATGAATTAACTAACATATCTGATATAGTAGCTAACTGTGGATTTGGAGTATTTGCAAATGCAACTAAAAAAGGTATGAGTGTTAGAGGTATAAACGTAGAAGGTAAAGCAGAAGAATTTACTAAAAAGCAAATAGGTAAATTAGAAGACCATGCTAAGACTTATAAAGCTAAAGGTCTTGCTTGGATGAAGATAGGAGCTAACAGAGAAGTTACTTCTCCAATAGCTAAATTCTTCAATGAAGAAGAAATAACTGCAATACTTGATAGAATGAATGCTAAAGAAGGCGACTTATTATTATTCGTTGCTGACAAGGACTCAGTAGTATTTGATGCATTAGGTCAAGTTAGACTTGAAGTTGCAAGAAGACTTGATTTATTAAATAACAATGAATACAAAATGTTATGGGTAACTGAATTCCCATTATTCGAAGAAGACGAAGAAACAGGAAGATTCATAGCTAAACATCACCCATTCACATCTCCTATAGATGAAGACTTAGATAAATTAGAAGATGGAGATAAAGCATCTTTAAGAGCTAAGGCTTACGATATAGTTATAAATGGATATGAAGTAGGTGGAGGAAGTGTTAGAATATTCAACTCTGACGTTCAAAAGAGAATGTTTGCTGCATTAGGACTTTCTGAAGAAGAAGCTTACGAAAAGTTTGGATTCTTATTAGATGCATTTAAATATGGAACACCACCACATGCAGGAATAGCATTTGGACTAGATAGATTAATAATGATACTTGCAGGAACTACTAACATAAAAGATGTTATAGCATTCCCTAAAAACCAAAGTGCAGTTTGTCCAATGACAAATGCTCCAGCAGTAGCAGATGAAGAACAACTTAAAGAATTAAGCATACAACTTGCTTTAGAAACTCAAGAGTAATAAAAAAATGACCATACATTATGTGTGGTCATTTTTTTATAT
>NZ_CP048741.1:2075609-2076082 GCF_018336475.1 Romboutsia sp. 13368 | reverse complement strand
TATGTGTGGTCATTTTTTNATATAATAATATTATTTAATACTGTTATTATATTTATCAACTAAAGCTTTTTCTCCCATTTCAACAAGCTTTCTAGAAGTCATTCCACCAACTTCAACACCAGCTCTTATATTTTCAGCTTGTCCATCTAATGTTCCTTGTGGATCATAACACTCTACTTTATCAGTTCTCATATTATAGTAATATCCTAGCTCTGTAGCTATTTCCATCTTTAGATTATTTAAAGCTTCTTTAGCATTATTTTTACTTTGTAAGTCCATATTATTCCTCCTTAAAATATTATATATAAATATCATTAACTTAAATTTAAGAAGTTATAACTCAGAAACTTAAATTTAAAAGAAATGATTTTCTATGTAAATTGTAAGAATTAATAAAATGAGGTATAATAAAAATTAATAGATAAAGATAATTAGCATAGTATATTTTAAGATAGATAAAAATAGTTAAATAA
>NZ_CP048741.1:2074706-2075585 GCF_018336475.1 Romboutsia sp. 13368 | reverse complement strand
GATAAAGATAATTAGCATAGTATATTTTAAGATAGATAAAAATAGTTAAATAACTATAAAAAATCTAAGAGGTGCACAATGAAAGATAAGGACTTGCTTATAAAAAGGCTAAATAGAATAGAAGGACAAGTTAAGGGAATACAAAAAATGGTAGAAGAAGAAAGGTATTGCATAGATATACTAACCCAAATATCAGCCATAAGATCTGCTATTAATAAAGTTGGATCTATTATACTTGAAAATCATATAAAGGGATGTGTTGTAAATAGTATAAAAGAGGATAATAGTGAAGAATCAATAGCTGAGCTTATGAGAACTATAGATAAATTTACAAAATAAGGGGGATAATTTAATATGAATCAACAGGGGTATATTATTGAGATTGTAGATAATATAACTGCAAAGTTAAAATTAAAACGCCATTCTGCTTGTGCATCTTGTGGTAAATGTACAACTACATCTGAAGAAAAGGATATAATAGTTGAGGTTGATAATACAATAGGTGCTAAGGTAGGAGATAGAGTAGAAGTTAATATGGAAACTATGAATGTATTGAAGGCTGCTTTTATAGTATATACAATACCTTTAATAGCACTTTTAATAGGAACAGTAGGTACTTTTTATATACTAAATGCAATAAATTTTAATGGAAATATTGAAATTATAAGTGCAATTGTTGGATTAATATTTACTATTATGGTATTTTTAATACTAAAGAAAAATGATAAGAAGTTTAGAGATAGCAAAGAATATATACCTATAGTTACTAGAATTGTAGTAAGCGAAGGAAATGAAATAACATTATAGGAACAAGATTATAATAAAGGCTTTAATTATATTATAGAAATATACATATTAGTAATTAAAAATGGAGTGTAT
>NZ_CP048741.1:2066075-2074696 GCF_018336475.1 Romboutsia sp. 13368 | reverse complement strand
TGTATAAATATATAGATATACATATTTATACACTCCATTTTTATATATTTAAAATATATATTCAATTAATTATTTACTTATCTTATTACTATGAATCTTAGCTAATGAAACTAAATTAAAAGTTCTAGATAGTGACGTTACAACTAAAACACCAAGTGAAATAGCACCACCTACAAATAATACATTAGCACCCTTAGATATTGCAAGTTCATAATTAGACTGAACTAAGTAAAGCATAGTATTGTACATTCCAAGTCCTGGGACTAAAGGTATTATACCTGGTATAACAAATAATATTGCAGGATGTTTTAATTTTCTAGCTAAAATTTCACTTATCCAAGCAACAACGATAGCTGCTAAAAAGTTAGATAATATATCGTTATTAGTAGAATTTATTAAAATATAATAAAGACTCCATCCAATTCCACCTGTTAAACCAGATGGTATAAGAGCAGACTTAGGTACATTAAAATATATAGAGAACCCAATAGTAGCAAGGGTTGAATATAAAAAATGCATATAAACAGGCATATTAGTCATTAGAATACACCTCCCATTCTAAACCATAAATCTAGTATTAAACCAACTCCACAAGCAATTGCTATAGCAGTCATACCTGCATCAAAGGCACGAGCAACACCAGAAATTAAATCTCCAGAAATTAAATCTCTTATAGCTTTTATAAATGATACTCCAGGAAGTAAAAACATAATAGATCCAACTATTAGCATTTTGGGAGTATCAAGAAATCCTATATTAGTAAGTAAAACTCCAATTATAGCTATAAATGTAGATGCTAATAAACTTGAAAAAGCTGGTATAGAACTTAATTTCATAATTTTATTATAAATTATTACTGCAAATATTGAAGTTACAAATGTACATATAAATGTATGTATATCATTACCTCCTAAAAGACCTGCAAAAAATGCAGATGCAATACCAGTCCAAAAATATATTACTTTTGTAGAGTAGCTATTAGATTGAATTATATCTTTTAATTTAATCATAGCATCGTTTACTGTTAAATCTGTATTAGAAACAAACTCTCTAGAAAAGTTATTTAGTAATGAAATTTTATTTAAATCTATAGATCTAGATTTAATAGTTTTCATAAAACTTAATCCATCAAATCTATCGTCGGATATTATTATTACAGTAGGAGATGTAAATACATTTATATGATGAAAACCTCTTGATTTACAAATTCTAATTATACTGTCTTCTACACGATAAGTTTCGGCACCGTTAGATAACATGAGTTCACCTATAAATAATGCTAACCTAAGGATGTCTTTTTTATAATCTTGATTATATTCATTATTCATAAAAAACCTCCAATAAAAATATATAAAGATTATATCAAATATTCCCATAGAATTATTTAAAATAAGATAAATTATAATTTATTTTACCTAAAAATTATAGCTTTTATTAAAAAATAGTTACAAGATAAAGTAAAAATTAAAAAATTAGGTTATTTATATAAATTTACTGTTAGGAACAAGTTTAATTTAAGTGCATATAATGATTAATATCATAAAAATAGGGGGGAATAAAATTGGCACTAACAGGAGCTCATTACATCTATATTTTATTCATGGTAGCAGTATTAATAACTATGATTATGAAAAAAGAAAGTGTAATTCCTTGTGTATTAGGTATTTTTGCTTTAGGACTTTATTACAATAAGAGTCTAATAGAAGCATTAGGGTCAATATTCTCAGCACTAAGTGTAGCATTAAATGAATTAGGTCCAGTAATTATAATCATAGGTATTATGGTTGCGCTATCAAAGGCATTAGAAGAAAATAAAGCAATCGATTTTATGATAGGTCCAATTTCTAAAGTAGTAAAAAATCCTACTAGTGCATTTTTTATATCAGGAATATTTATGTTATTAATGTCATGGTTTTTCTGGCCATCACCAGCAACAGCACTTGTAGGCGCAATATTTTTACCGATAGCTATAAAAGCTGGTCTTCCTGCTATAGGACTTGCAATGGCTATAAATTTATTTGGTCATGGTATAGCTTTATCTACTGATTTTATAATACAAGGTGCGCCATCTATAACTTCAGGAGCAGCTGGTATAGCTGTAAGTGAAGTTATGAGTGAAGGTATAATTCTTTATATAGTAATGTCAGTTGTAACAATAGGAACAGCTTTTTATATGCTAAGAAAAGACTTAAAAAGTGGAAATTTAAATATTAAAGTATCACAAACTAAAGAAATAAAAGTTAAAGAGGTTTCTCTAAATGCAAAAATATCTATATGGTTAGTTATAATAGCATTTATATTAGATATAATAGCTATGTATAAATTTGACCTTAGAGGTGGAGATGCTACTGGATTACTTGGAGCAACAGCTATAATTTTACTAATTATAATAAATATTATGAATAGTCCTAAAACAGCTTTTGATAAAGTTACAGAACAAATAGTAGAAGGATTTACATTTGCTATAAGAATATTTGCAGTTATCATACCTATAGCAGCATTTTTCTATATGGGAGATATGTCTTTAGTAACGGTATACGGAGATGTTTTAGCAGAAGGTTCAAATGGACTTTTAGGGGATATAGGTTTAGCTTTATCACAAGTTGTCCCATTTAATAAAGTTGCAGCAGCAGGTATAGAAACAGTAGTTGGTGCTATAACAGGATTAGATGGTTCATCATTTTCAGGWATGTCTTTAGCTGGTTCTACAGCGGCAGTATTTGGAASWGCTATAGATGCAAATGTAGGAGCTTTATCTGCATTAGGACAAATTGCAGCTACATGGGTAGGTGGAGGTTGTATAGTTCCTTGGGCACTAGCACCAGCAGCAGCTATATGTGGTATAAAACCAGTAGATTTGGCTAAGAGAAATTTTATACCTGTAATGGTTGGACTTGTAGTAACAACCATAGTTGCAATATTTATTATTTAAATTTATAAAAGAAGTATCATAAATTGTTTATACAATTTATGATACTTCTTTTAGGTTAAAAAGTTATATTGTATTTTTATATGTGTATTATACTAATTATGAAGAAATAATAGCTATATAGTATATAAGGATTTTATTAGATTTTGATGTATATAAAANNTATTTTTATATGTGTATTATACTAATTATGAAGAAATAATAGCTATATAGTATATAAGGATTTTATTAGATTTTGATGTATATAAAATAGAAGTATAGAGAATAATATTTTTTAATGAAAATTGTAAATTAAATGAAATATAAAAATAATTACAAAAAATATAAAAAAGTATAAAAAAAGTATTGACCAAATAATTTTAAGATGGTATAGTTATACTTGTCCTTAAGAAAAGGGCAAAACAAAAATGAACTTTGAAAATTAAACAGTAGGTTAATTTATAGAATTACAACTAACAAACCAAGCCAGATATTCAGATAATGATTAGTCTGAGCAGGTAATCAAATTTATTTGAGCAACGGATATGACTGAAGCGAGAGCGAAGGAATATCGTTGGCGATATAAATTCGAAGAATTTATTTTGAGAGTTTGATCCTGGCTCAGGATGAACGCTGGCGGCGTGCCTAACACATGCAAGTCGAGCGATTCTCTTCGGAGAAGAGCGGCGGACGGGTGAGTAACGCGTGGGTAACCTGCCCTGTACACACGGATAACATACCGAAAGGTATGCTAATACGAGATAATATGCTTTTATCGCATGGTAGAAGTATCAAAGCTTTTGCGGTACAGGATGGACCCGCGTCTGATTAGCTAGTTGGTGAGGTAACGGCTCACCAAGGCGACGATCAGTAGCCGACCTGAGAGGGTGATCGGCCACATTGGAACTGAGACACGGTCCAAACTCCTACGGGAGGCAGCAGTGGGGAATATTGCACAATGGGCGAAAGCCTGATGCAGCAACGCCGCGTGAGCGATGAAGGCCTTCGGGTCGTAAAGCTCTGTCCTCAAGGAAGATAATGACGGTACTTGAGGAGGAAGCCCCGGCTAACTACGTGCCAGCAGCCGCGGTAATACGTAGGGGGCTAGCGTTATCCGGAATTACTGGGCGTAAAGGGTGCGTAGGTGGTTTCTTAAGTCAGAGGTGAAAGGCTACGGCTCAACCGTAGTAAGCCTTTGAAACTGGGAAACTTGAGTGCAGGAGAGGAGAGTGGAATTCCTAGTGTAGCGGTGAAATGCGTAGATATTAGGAGGAACACCAGTTGCGAAGGCGGCTCTCTGGACTGTAACTGACACTGAGGCACGAAAGCGTGGGGAGCAAACAGGATTAGATACCCTGGTAGTCCACGCCGTAAACGATGAGTACTAGCTGTCGGAGGTTACCCCCTTCGGTGGCGCAGCTAACGCATTAAGTACTCCGCCTGGGAAGTACGCTCGCAAGAGTGAAACTCAAAGGAATTGACGGGGACCCGCACAAGTAGCGGAGCATGTGGTTTAATTCGAAGCAACGCGAAGAACCTTACCTAAGCTTGACATCCTTTTGACCTCTCCCTAATCGGAGATTTCCCTTCGGGGACAGAAGTGACAGGTGGTGCATGGTTGTCGTCAGCTCGTGTCGTGAGATGTTGGGTTAAGTCCCGCAACGAGCGCAACCCTTGCCTTTAGTTGCCAGCATTAAGTTGGGCACTCTAGAGGGACTGCCAGGGATAACCTGGAGGAAGGTGGGGATGACGTCAAATCATCATGCCCCTTATGCTTAGGGCTACACACGTGCTACAATGGGTGGTACAGAGGGCAGCCAAGTCGTGAGGCGGAGCTAATCCCTTAAAGCCATTCTCAGTTCGGATTGTAGGCTGAAACTCGCCTACATGAAGCTGGAGTTACTAGTAATCGCAGATCAGAATGCTGCGGTGAATGCGTTCCCGGGTCTTGTACACACCGCCCGTCACACCACGGAAGTTGGGGGCGCCCGAAGCCGGATTGCTAACCTTTTGGAAGCGTCCGTCGAAGGTGAAATCAATAACTGGGGTGAAGTCGTAACAAGGTAGCCGTATCGGAAGATGCGGCTGGATCACCTCCTTTCTAAGGAGAATTGCCTACTGTTTAATTTTGAGAGTTTATTATTAAACTTTCAAAATAGGGCGTAGCCCAAAATAAGTACTTTGAGCACCTCGACACGAACGAAAGTGAGTGGAAGGTAGCGAAGTGCGTTAGCACTTTGAAAACTGCATAACATTTAGTGATATGACATCATTTTAAGCAATGGATGTATCTGAAGCGAGAGCGAAGATATATCATTGGCGAAACGAGCGAAAGCGAGTTTTAAACATATATGACAAGAAAAGTCTTAAAAATTACAATTCTTTTAATAACTGGTCAAGTTATTAAGGGTGCAGGGCGGATGCCTTGGCACTAGGAGCCGATGAAGGACGTGATAAGCTGCGATAAGCTTCGGGGAGTTGCACGTAAACTTTGATCCGAAGATTTCCGAATGAGGAAACTCACTTAGAGTAATGTCTAAGTATCGTTAAGTGAATACATAGCTTAGCGAGGGGAACCCGGGGAACTGAAACATCTAAGTACCCGGAGGAAGAGAAAGAAATTCGATTCCGTAAGTAGCGGCGAGCGAACGCGGAACAGGCCAAACCAATGAAGTTTACTTCGTTGGGGTTGCGGACATACGACATGGAAAGATATCATAGACGAAGAGAGTTGGAAAGCTCCGCTATAAAGTGTAATAGCCACGTAGTCAAAATGAGAAAAATACTAGTATGATCCAGAGTACCACGGGACACGTGAAACCCTGTGGGAAGCAGGAGGGACCATCCTCCAAGCCTAAATACTACCTAGTGACCGATAGCGTATAGTACCGTGAGGGAAAGGTGAAAAGAACCCCGGGAGGGGAGTGAAAGAGAACCTGAAACCCTGCACTTACAAGCTGTGGGAGCACATTACTTGTGTGACCGCGTACTTTTTGTAGAACGGGCCAACGAGTTACGATATGCAGCAAGGTTAAGCACTTAAGGTGTGGAGCCGTAGCGAAAGCGAGTCTTAAATGGGCGATTAAGTTGCATGTCGTAGACCCGAAACCGGGCGACCTATCCATGAGCAGGTTGAAGCGAAAGTAAAATTTCGTGGAGGACCGAACCCACGAGCGTTGAAAAGCTCGGGGATGACTTGTGGATAGCGGTGAAATTCCAATCGAGCCCGGAGATAGCTGGTTCTCCCCGAAATAGCTTTAGGGCTAGCCTCAAGGTTGAGAGAAGCGGAGGTAGAGCACTGAATGTCCTAGGGGGTATTGCACTTACCGAAGACTATCAAACTCCGAATGCCGTATTCTTATACTTGGGAGTCAGACTGTGGGTGATAAGATTCATAGTCAAAAGGGCAACAGCCCAGATCGTCAGCTAAGGTCCCTAAATGTACGTTAAGTGGTAAAGGATGTGGGATTGCACAGACAACCAGGATGTTGGCTTAGAAGCAGCCACTCATTTAAAGAGTGCGTAATAGCTCACTGGTCGAGTGATCCTGCGCCGAAAATTTCCGGGGCTAAAACGTACTACCGAAGCTACGGCATCATTTATGATGGGTAGGGGAGCTTCGTATGCAGGTTGAAGCATGACCGTAAGGACATGTGGACAGTATACGAGTGAGAATGTTGGCATGAGTAGCGAGACGTGGGTGAGAATCCCACGGGCCGTAAACCCAAGGTTTCCAGGGGAAGGTTCGTCCGCCCTGGGTTAGTCGGGACCTAAGCCGAGGCCGAAAGGCGTAGGTGATGGACAACAGGTTGATATTCCTGTACCGCCAATAAGCGTTTGAGAGATGGAGTGACACAGTAGGATAAGCTAACCACACTGTTGGTTATTGTGTGGCTAAGTATTGAGGCAGTCTAGATAGGCAAATCCGTCTAGATAATGCTAGGATACGATGGGTAAGCCCTTCGGGGCGAAGTAGCTGATTTCACACTGTCAAGAAAAGCTTCTATCGAGTTTAAAGGCGCCCGTACCGTAAACCGACACAGGTGGGTGAGGAGAGTATCCTAAGGCCAGCGAGAGAACTATTGTTAAGGAACTCGGCAAAATGACCCCGTAACTTAGGGAGAAGGGGTGCCTGTCTATGACAGGCCGCAGAGAATAGGCCCAAGCGACTGTTTACCAAAAACACAGGTTTCTGCTAAGTCGCAAGACGATGTATAGGAGCTGACGCCTGCCCGGTGCTGGAAGGTTAAGGGGATCTGTTAGAGCAATCGAAGCAGTGAACTTAAGCCCCAGTAAACGGCGGCCGTAACTATAACGGTCCTAAGGTAGCGAAATTCCTTGTCGGGTAAGTTCCGACCCGCACGAAAGGCGTAACGATTTGGGCACTGTCTCAACAATAGACTCGGTGAAATTGTAATCCCGGTGAAGATGCCGGGTACCTGCGACAGGACGGAAAGACCCCATGGAGCTTTACTGTAGCTTGACGTTGGGTCTTGGTACTACATGTACAGGATAGGTGGGAGACTATGAAGCATGGACGCCAGTCTGTGTGGAGTCATCCTTGGGATACCACCCTTGTAGTACTGGGATCCTAACCATAGGCCTTGAATCAGGTCTTGGAACACCGTCAGGTGGGCAGTTTGACTGGGGCGGTCGCCTCCTAAAAAGTAACGGAGGCGCTCAAAGGTTTCCTCAGCACGGTCGGAAATCGTGCGAAGAGTGTAAAGGCAAAAGGAAGCTTGATTGCAAGACATACAGGTCGAGCAAGGACGAAAGTCGGACTTAGTGATCCGGTGGTACCGCATGGAAGGGCCATCGCTCAACGGATAAAAGCTACCCTGGGGATAACAGGCTTATCTCCCCCAAGAGTCCACATCGACGGGGAGGTTTGGCACCTCGATGTCGGCTCATCACATCCTGGGGCTGTAGTAGGTCCCAAGGGTTGGGCTGTTCGCCCATTAAAGTGGTACGCGAGCTGGGTTCAGAACGTCGTGAGACAGTTCGGTCCCTATCCGTCGCAGGCGTAGGAAATTTGAGAAGACCTGTCCTTAGTACGAGAGGACCGGGATGGACGTACCTCTGGTGTACCAGTTGTTCTGCCAAGGGCATGGCTGGGTAGCTATGTACGGAATGGATAAGCGCTGAAAGCATCTAAGCGCGAAGCCAACTTCAAGATAAGATTTCCCACCGTAAGGGTAAGACCCCAGGAAGACTACCTGGTTGATAGGTCGAAGGTGTAAGTGCAGTAATGTATTTAGCTTATCGATACTAATAGGTCGAGGACTTGACCAAAATAAACCTAAAGGTTTATATCGCCAACCAAATCAAAGATTTCGGTTGCTAAAAANGGACTTGACCACATATTTGAAATGATTAATATGTAAATGATATGCAGTTTTCAGAGTATTAACTCTNAAAANAAATATGCTGGTGTGGCTCAACGGTAGAGCAGCTGACTTGTAATCAGCAGGTTGTAGGTTCGATTCCTATCACCAGCTCCAATTAAGACTATATTTTATATAGTCTTTTTTTATATGATAAAGTTAATATAAATAATTAAGTTAAATATAGAGATTTTATGGCTAAAAATGATATAATAGATACTATAAAAATAAGGAATTGAAATAATGGAGAGCAAAATATTAGAAATATTATTAGATATGCAATCAGAGATAAAAGACATGAAATTAGAAATAAAAGATATGAAATCAGA
>NZ_CP048741.1:2065041-2066001 GCF_018336475.1 Romboutsia sp. 13368 | reverse complement strand
TTAATACTAAAATTGATAAATTAGAATACAAAATGATTGATAAATTTAAAATTTTGTAATTACAAAGTAAAAATAATATAAATGAATTAAATAAAATTAAGATAAAAGTATCTAAGTTAGAGAAAAGAGTATCAGAATTTAACACAGTTAACTAAWTTTTAATAATTTATATTTTATAAAAACTAGTTACTAATTACTTTAAAAACAAAAATTTACTTTTGACAGAGATAAAAACTTATGATAATATATTAGTATCAATTAAATACTAAGTAAGCCAGACAATCGCGGGTAGCATTTGCTACGTGAGGAAAGTCGGAGCTCCATAGAGCAGGGTGCTAGGTAACGCCTAGTGGGAGTGATCCTAAGGAAAGTGCAACAGAAAATTACCGCCACTTTATGTGGTAAGGATGAAAAGGCGAGGTAAGAGCTCACCGTTTGCTAGGTGACTAGCAAAGCCGTGTAAACCCCACCTGGAGCAAGACCAAAATAGGGCTAAAAGGATGTTGCTCGCATCCTCCGGTTGGTAGGTCGCTTGAGCTTATTGGTGACAATAAGCCTAGAAAGATGATTGTCAAATACAGAACTCCGCTTATAGACTTGCTTATATTTATTGATATAAAATGGGAATATGGCTCAGTTGGTAGAGCAATTGACTGTTAATCAATGGGTCACAGGTTCGAGTCCTGTTATTCCCGCCAATATGCTGGTGTGGCTCAACGGTAGAGCAGCTGACTTGTAATCAGCAGGTTGTAGGTTCGATTCCTATCACCAGCTCCAATAAAGACTATACATTTGTATAGTCTTTTTTATTACAAATATACTGGATATTGTTTTATATATAATAGATAGAAGTACCCTAAATATTATTTTAATTGATCGAGTCGAAGAATGTCGAAAAAAGTATAACGAAAAGAATTGATATATACGATAGGGGAAAATATAATATATTGTAGAAATATG
>NZ_CP048741.1:2063684-2064637 GCF_018336475.1 Romboutsia sp. 13368 | reverse complement strand
ATATATCAAATTGGGCAAAAGACCATGTAGATGCATTAAACGATAAAGGTATAATAACTGGGTATGAAGATGGAACATTCCTTCCTAAAAAAGGAATAACTAGAGGTGAAGCTGTAATAATGCTAAGTAGAGCAGAAAAACTAAAAAAATAAGTATTTTAATATAGAATAAGTCGAATTTTATCYAATTCGGTTTATTTTTTTACTCTTTTTATGTTAATATAATATTGTTAACAAAATTGTAACTAAATATACTGAAAAATATGAATAAAAAATGGGAGGCATGATAGTGAAGTACAAATTGAAACTAAAGAATTTAATAATGATAACCATGTTAGCATCTATGCCAATATTATTAAATACAGCAATAATTAACGCAGATACCATAGAAGATGAGTTTTTATCTGTGATAAATAAGTACAAGATAGAAGATGTAGTTGTAGAAGAGGGAATATCTTTAGAAAAAGGAAAAACATTAGATTTATCTCAATATCCTAATTGGGAGTTATCAGATGATGAAACAATAGAGATAAATTCAAATGGAATTGCCAAGGCAGTTAATGAAGGAACAGTATTTTTAAGTCAAAGAATAGGTRAAAAGATATATATAGTAGAAATATATGTAMCATCAGAAACATCAACRTATAGTATAGGATCTAGAGAGACTCAACCTAGAGGATATTATAAAGTATTTATAGATGCAGGTCATGGTGGAAGCGATCCAGGAGCTTTAGGATTTGGATATCGTGAATCAGATATAAATTTACAAGTGGCAAAAAAGGTAGAATCACAGCTAAAAGCAAAAGGTATCGATGTGAAAATGAGTAGAAGCTCAGATGTATTTTATTCTTTATCACAAAGAGCCGAAATGGCTAATGATTACGGTGCAGATGCATTTGTATCAATACATCAAAATTCAGCTAGTTCAACATCGGCAAATGGTATAGAAACTTA
>NZ_CP048741.1:2062601-2063264 GCF_018336475.1 Romboutsia sp. 13368 | reverse complement strand
AAGTGTATATTATACAACTGAAGATATAATGAGTAATATAGGAGATTGCAGAAATAAAATAAAAAATTTTCTAATAGAAAATAAAATTCTACAAGATATAAAAGGACATTGGGCATATGATTCAATTAAACAATTTATAGATAATGGATATATAGAAGGATATGAAGATAAAACATTTAGACCGGATAACTCTATATCAAGAGCAGAATTTGTAAGAATAGTAAATAAGGTATTTAACTATACAAACCAAGGTGGAATAGTATTTGATGATACTAAAGATAACTGGGCAAAGGATGAAATAGATATAGCAGTTACAAATGGAGTAGCTCAAGGTGTAGGAGAGAATAAATTTGCACCAGAAGAATATATAACAAGGGAAGCAGCAGCAAAGATGTTAGCTAATTACATKAAAATAGAAGATGAASRTCATGATAAGATAAAAAAATTCCCTGATTATAATAAAATAGCTGAATGGGCAAAAGATGCCTTTGAAGGAAATGTTGAAAATGGATATATACAAGGAACTGATGCCTTGCACCAAAGAACAACATAACAAGAGCAGAGGTTGTTACTCTTTTAAGTAGAGTTAACAACTAATATATTGGGGGACATAAATATGAGGAAGACACTGACATTACTACTATCAATATGCATAATACTAGG
>NZ_CP048741.1:2062355-2062449 GCF_018336475.1 Romboutsia sp. 13368 | reverse complement strand
CCGGAATAAATACCATTATGTTTCAAGTAAGACCATATGGTGATGCAATGTATAAATCTAGCATAAATCCTTGGTCAAAAGAACTAACAGGTAC
>NZ_CP048741.1:2062267-2062344 GCF_018336475.1 Romboutsia sp. 13368 | reverse complement strand
ATCCAGGATATGATCCATTAGAATTTATAATAGAAGAATCACATAAAAGAGGAATAAAAGTACATGCATGGTTAAAT
>NZ_CP048741.1:2062054-2062151 GCF_018336475.1 Romboutsia sp. 13368 | reverse complement strand
ATTACCACAAGTAAAACAACATATAGTAGATACTGTAGCAGAGATAGTATCTAACTATGATATAGATGGAATTCATTTTGATGATTACTTCTATCCA
>NZ_CP048741.1:2061597-2061983 GCF_018336475.1 Romboutsia sp. 13368 | reverse complement strand
CCAAATGATACTTCAAGTTAAAAATACAATTAAAAGTATAAAACCTAGTATAAGATTTGGTGTAAGTCCAAGAGGTGTATGGAAAAATAANNTAAATGACCCTAATGGTTCAGATACTGGATATGCAAAAGAAAGCTATTACTCAGATTATGCAGATACAGTCAAATGGGTAAAAGAAGGATATATAGACTATATAATTCCACAAGTATATTGGGAAATGAATCACAGTGTAGCACCATTTAAAACAGTAACTAATTGGTGGGAGAATATAGTAAAAGGAACAAATGTAGATCTTTATATAGGACATACTACAAGTAAAGAAGTAGTAGCAAAAGAAATAGATACACAAATACAATACACTAAACAGTTTTCAACTATAAAAGGTA
>NZ_CP048741.1:2060744-2060925 GCF_018336475.1 Romboutsia sp. 13368 | reverse complement strand
TAGAAATGTGTGAGGAGAGATTTTAAACATGGGTTTTTTAGATAATTTATTTAACATGGCAGATAAAAAAGAGCTAAAAAAATTCAACAAAATAGTTGATAGTATAGATTCATTAGAACCAAAATTTGAATCTATGTCAGATAAAGAGCTTAAAAATATGACAAATATATTTAAGGAAAGA
>NZ_CP048741.1:2060426-2060734 GCF_018336475.1 Romboutsia sp. 13368 | reverse complement strand
GGAAACATTAGACGATATATTAGTAGAAGCTTTTGCAGTAGCTCGTGAAGCGTCAAAAAGAGTTTTAGGCATGAGACAATATAGAGTCCAATTAATAGGAGGMATAGTACTTCACCAAGGAAAAATAGCAGAAATGCGTACAGGAGAAGGAAANACATTAGTAGCAGTAGCACCAGTATATTTAAATACATTAAGCGAAAAGGGAGTACATGTAGTAACTGTAAATGATTAYYTAGCAAAACGTGACAAAGAACTTATGGAACCAATATATAACTTCCTTGGATTAACATGCGGAGTAATAATAGATA
>NZ_CP048741.1:2060184-2060421 GCF_018336475.1 Romboutsia sp. 13368 | reverse complement strand
GAGTCAGATGAAAGAAAAGAACAATATAAATTTGACATAACATATGGAACAAATAATGAATTTGGATTTGAYTATCTAAGAGATAATATGGTACAAGCTAAAGAACAAATGGTACAAAGAGAACTAAACTTCGCAATAGTAGATGAAGTTGAYTCAATACTAATAGATGAAGCAAGAACRCCTCTTATAATATCTGGACAAATAGAAGATGATGAAAAGCCTTATAGATTAGCAAAT
>NZ_CP048741.1:2058988-2060035 GCF_018336475.1 Romboutsia sp. 13368 | reverse complement strand
TATAATACAAGCATTAAGAGCAGATATACTTATGCAAAGAGATATAGATTATGTAGTAAAAGATAATGAAGTAATGATAGTTGATGAATTTACAGGAAGAGTAATGGAAGGAAGAAGATTTTCAGAAGGACTTCATCAAGCAATAGAAGCTAAAGAAGGTGTAGAAATAAAAAATGAGTCTAAAACTTTAGCAACAGTAACATACCAAAACTACTTTAGAATGTATAAAAAATTATCGGGAATGACAGGWACAGSAAAAACAGAAGAACAAGAATTTATGTCAACTTATAATCTACCTGTAATCCAAATACCAACAAATAAACCAGTTATAAGAAAAGACTTAGAAGATAAACTATATAAAACTGAAAAAGCAAAGTTTTTAGAAATATTAAATGTTATAGAAAATATACACTTAACGGGTCAACCAATATTAGTAGGAACTGCATCAATAGAAAAATCAGAGATACTATCTTACTTACTTAATAAAAAAGGATTAAAACACCAGCTACTAAATGCTAAAAATGATGAAGAAGAGGCACAAATAGTAGCTGAAGCAGGAAAACTAAACGCAATAACTATTGCAACTAATATGGCAGGAAGAGGAACTGACATATCTTTAGGTGGTGGAGATAAAGAAGAAGAGAAAAAAGTAAAAGAACTTGGTGGACTATATGTAATAGGAACAGAACGTCATGAAAATAGAAGAATAGATAATCAGTTAAGAGGGCGTTCTGGACGTCAAGGAGATCCAGGAACTTCAAGATTTTATGTTAGTTTAGAAGATGAAGTAATGAAATTCTATGGAAGCTCTAAAGCAAAAAAGATAGCAGAAAAACTAGGTGATAATAAAGAAATAAAAGATAAAAAACTATTAAAGACAATAGAGATTTCTCAAAAAGCATTAGAAATGAAAAACTTTGGTATAAGAAAAAATGTATTAGAGTATGACAACGTAATAAACAAACAAAGAGAATTAATATACACAGATAGAAATAAAGTTATAAATGGAGAAGATATATCTGAGCATATAAATGAAATAATATATAA
>NZ_CP048741.1:2058595-2058932 GCF_018336475.1 Romboutsia sp. 13368 | reverse complement strand
ATCTATTATGGGTATATTTAATTTAAATGGACATAATAAAAAACTAAATTTAGAAGATATAAAAGATAATGAAATAGTAGATTATACTATTAGTATGATAAAAGAAGTATATAAATCTAGAGAAGATTTAATAGGAAGTGAAGCTATGAGAGATTGGGAAAGAAAAGTTATACTTCACTTTGTTGATAATTATTGGATAGATCATATAGATGCAATTGAACAACTTAAAAAAGGYATAGGGCTTGTAGCTGCAGGACAAAAAGAYCCAGTTAAAGAATTTACAGTTCAATCCTTTGATATATTTGATGATATGAATAAACAGGTAAGATTAGATACT
>NZ_CP048741.1:2057336-2058579 GCF_018336475.1 Romboutsia sp. 13368 | reverse complement strand
CATAAATAAAAAAAGGACTATGGAAAACCATAGTCCTTTTTATTGAGGAATACGCTAGATAGAGAGATTCTTTCTAACGTACTTTAATTATATCTTAAAAATGCAAAAAAATAAACCCTTTCAAGCTAAAAAAATAAAATRATYATAAAATTATAAAAGGTATTYTCCTGATGGATTTTTCAAAGCTGTTAAAGAATTTGATGGAGCTATTTTAGAATATTCCTTATCTGAAGGATTACCAGAGCTAATAGATGCTATAAAAAATTACTATAAGAATTATAATATTGACTTTGAAAATGATGAGATATTAATAACTAATGGAGGTAGTGAAGCATTACTTTTTACTATGTTATCAATTTGCGATGAAGGGGATAATATATTAGTTCCTGAGCCATTTTATTCAAACTACTATAACTTTGCAAAATCTGTAGGTGTTAATATAAATCCCATCACTACATTAGCTGAAAATGGATTTCACTTACCTATCAAAGAAAAAATAACACCTAAGATAAATTCTAAGACTAAGGCTATACTATTCTCAAATCCAGGTAACCCAACTGGAGTTGTATACACTAAAGAAGAAATAGAAATGATATGTGATATAGCTATTGATAATAATTTATGGATTATAGCTGATGAAGTCTATAGAGAATTTATATATGAAGGTGAGTATACAAGCTTAGGTAATATAGATAGAGTTAAAGATAAAGTTATAATAGTAGATAGTGTATCTAAACGTTATAGTGCCTGTGGTGCAAGAATTGGATGTGTTTCTTCTAAAAATAAAGACTATATATCATCTATGCTTAAACTTTGCCAAGCAAGATTATCTGTTCCAACATTAGAACAAGTTGGTGCTATTGAATTATATAATACTGATAATTCATACCTTAAAGAAGTTAACAAAGAATATAGAGCTAGAAGAGATGTTTTATATAATGAACTTATAAAAGTTCCTGGAGTTATATGCGAAAAACCAACTGGTGCATTTTATATAGTTGCTAAATTACCTGTAAAAAATGCTGATCACTTTACAAAATGGCTACTTAGTGACTTTGATATAAATGGTGAAACTGTTATGCCATGTCCTGCGGAAGGATTTTATATGACACCTGGTCTTGGCGTTGATGAAATAAGACTTGCATATGTATTAAACTCTAAAGATTTATCAAAGGCAGCTCATCTTCTAAAAGAAGGATTAGAGGCCTATTTAAAATTAAACAAATAAAAATTTATCATTAAG
>NZ_CP048741.1:2057089-2057189 GCF_018336475.1 Romboutsia sp. 13368 | reverse complement strand
GWATAATGAATGGTGATGGAAATAAAACTTTCAGACCAGAAGAAAAAATAAGCAGACAAGAAGTTGCTGTAGTTTTARCTAGATTAGAAGCTGGTCAAGA
>NZ_CP048741.1:2056809-2056911 GCF_018336475.1 Romboutsia sp. 13368 | reverse complement strand
GTTAAYAATATGTCTAGAGCAGAAGCTTTAACAATGATAACTAGAGTTTCAAAATAAATATAATAAAAATGCTATATATTTGATAAGTAATTACTTATCAAA
>NZ_CP048741.1:2055240-2056732 GCF_018336475.1 Romboutsia sp. 13368 | reverse complement strand
TTTGTCAAGGACACTAGAAAAAAAGGGTTATTAAGAAGTTTTTAAAAGTTGATTTCTGTATTGTACAGGAGTCAGCTTTTTTAAATTCCACTGATAACGGTCATTATTGTAATAATCCATGTAATCATCTATCAATATTTTAAGTTCTTCTATTGTTCTACAGTTTTTGTAATCAATTTCATCTTTCATATGTCCGAAGAACGATTCCTGCGGAGCATTATCCCAACAATTGCCTCTACGAGACATAGATTGACCTAAGTTATATTTCTTAAGTAGTTTTTGAAAGATTGGACTTGTATAATGAGAACCTTGATCAGAGTGGATGAACGCATCTTTATGTAATTTAAATGACTTTAATTTAACTAATTTATTTATAGTTTCAGTTACAATATCTATAGCTAAGCTATTAGAAAGGTTATATGCTAATATTTCATTTGTTGATGAATCTTTTATCGTAGATAAATATGCTATTTTATTATTGCCGTACGGCATATATGTAATATCAGTTAGCATTACCTTACCAGGTATTTTTTGCTTAAATTCTCTATTYAGTCTATTAGGAACTACTCTATGTTCCTTTGTAGCTTTAGCAATACGTTTATAAGGATTAGCTTTACGTATAGGACAAGTAATATTATATTTTCTCATAATTCTTTGGATTTTCTTCCTGTTCATTATAATATTGAATTTATTCTCTAATACCATTTTTATAGATCTAGAGCCCTTCTTATATCCACGATAGTTAAATGCTTTTAAGATAATTTCCTTAGATATAAAATCTTTATTTTCCTTTATATTTCTAGCCTTAAAATTGTTTAAAAAATTATAATAACCTGAAGTAGAGACATTAGCAATTTTGCATAAATGTCTCGTCATGTTCTTAAGATTGAAGTTTTGAATTAAATTTTGAATTAGTTTAAATATTTTAGATGCAGGTATCTTCTTATTTATCACCTGCCTTTCTTGCAGCTCTAGCTTTTTTATTAATTCAAGCTCCGCTTTAAGATACTCGATTTCAGCATCTTTCTTAGCAAGGATTTCTTCAATAGTTAATTCCCTATTAAGTGTTCTTCCTGAATTTAAACTCCTAGTATCTTCTAAACCTAAAACACCTTTATCCTTATATGCTGTTCTCCATCTTAGACTAGCAGAATCTATACGTTTAATTCCAATTACATCAACATCAAATCCTGCATCTTCGAAAATAACTCTTGAAGTTTTTCCATTCTCATATTCTGCGATAAACTGTAACTTAAATTCATTAGTATAAGTTATGCCTTTTGCAGTTACATTTTTTACATATTTATTTTTAGATAATTCTAATATTTCTTGYWCTRTAAATATCTTTTTGCTCATCTTATAATCACACCTCAGTCAATATTGCACAAAAAATCCTATAYAGATAGACATACTCTTTTTCATGTCCACTATATAGGATTTATTCTAATTCCCCTTTTATTTTACTCTTTTTAATGTCACTATACTCTCCGCT
>NZ_CP048741.1:2052679-2055195 GCF_018336475.1 Romboutsia sp. 13368 | reverse complement strand
TCAGAGCGTAGACAAAGTCTACGCTCTTTTATTTTTGTCAATACTCTTTAYGAGGTGATAAATATGTTAACTATAAGAAAAGAAAATTTTAGAGAAGATGAAATAAATGTTATATTAGATGGATTAGTTCCTGMAAATCATTTAGTAAGAAAAATAGAAAATGCAATAGATTTTAGTTTTATTTATGATAAAGTAAAAGACCTATACTCTCCGTTAGGAGCTCCAAGCATAGATCCTGTTGTTTTAATAAAAATAGTTTTAATTCAATATTTATTTGGAATACCTTCAATGAGGCAAACAATTAGAGAAATAGAGGTAAATGTAGCTTATAGATGGTTTTTAGGTTACTCATTAACTGAAAAAATYCCTCACTTCTCAACATTCAATAAAAANNNGCAATAGAAGAAGATTTACCTGAAGAAGTAAAATTAGATATAGAAAATTCAATGAATATAAAGTATCTAAAGAAWAAAACAGAYAGTAAGTATGAAATAGCTTATGCACATTGTGATGGAACATATTCATATATATCCAAATCAGAAAATTTAAATGATGCTATTAATATATGTAAACAACAACAAAATAATAAATCAAGTGATATACCAGTAGTAATAAATGAAGATGGATTAATAGTTTATGCTACAGAAGGAATAGGTAGAATAGTAAAAATTATAAATGGAGCAGCTACAAATTCTGCAGATTATACAGTATATGTATATAAAAATGAAAATTTAACTTCACCAGAGCATACATATATAAATCATGCTTATATAGATGATGCACCTATTATAGAGGATTTAGGAAATATCGTAAAAGTTGAGGTAAGTGGATATACTGGATATATGAAAAAGCAAGAAGATGATGGAAGTTTAAATATAATAACAGTACCAATGAATCAAGTAAATAATTTAAGTCACTACACTGTAAATAGTAACAATGAATTAGTTCATGCTATAAGTTCAGATATTACATCAACACCAAAATATTCTTATCAAACCTTAGGACCTGCACCAAGTTTTATGACTCAAAATACAAAATACTATAGTTATGATGGAAATTATTTTTATACAGATATAAATCAATTAATATCAGATGCTAAATTAGAGAACCATAATAATGCTATAAATAGTAATAATCCTTATTATAACTATTATCAATATTTACCTGGAAGAAGTAAAACATCTTATACAGCAGGTGATATAAATAAATATTTTGAAGAGTATACTCCAAGTGATAGTTTACTTAGAAATACAGGTGACTATTTTATAAAGGCTCAAAATGAATATGGAACTAATGCAGCTTTATTAGTTGGTATAGCTATGAATGAATCTGATAGRGGAACTTCTAATTTAGCCAAAACTAAGTTTAATATATTTGGAGCAAATGCTAAGGATGGATATGTCGATGGTGCTGATAAGTTTTCTAGTATAGAAGAATGTATTATGAGAGTTTCAAATTACTCTTTTTCAAATGGATATTTTAATCCAAAATCTTGGAAGTATAATAGCTCATCATTAGGAAATAAAAGCATTGGTGCAAATGTCCGTTATGCATCAGACCCGTATTGGAGTGAAAAGGCTGTAAGTCGTATGTACCAAGTTGATAAATTCTTAGGTGGGGATACAGGTCTTAAAGATTATAATAGATATTTATTAGGTATGTATACTAATGAAACTAGTGTAAAAAATACTTCAAATAAAGAATTATATAGTATATTACAACAAAACACTAGAACAAAAAATACTTGCAAAGGACAAGTTGGAGATACAACTATTGTTTTAGRWGATAATAATGNAAAGTACTTATAATATACGACCTGAYAGAGTAGTTCCTATGACAGAAACAAATATAAATGGAGATGGAACTTATCTATGGGATAGATACGGTTCTGTAAGCAAAAATAATATAAAAATAATCAATGAACAATCAAACCCTAATACTGATTTTACTAATCATTGGGCAAAGTCTTATATAATTGATGGAATGAATAAAGGATGGATAGATACTACTAACGTTTTTAGTCCAGAAAACTTTATAACTAGAGCAGAATTTGTAAAAATTGTTAATAAAGCATTTAATTTTACTGAATTAAAAGATGAAACTTTTAAGGATGTAAATACTAGTGATTGGTTCTATGATGAAGTTAGAATAGCTGTGAAAGCAGGTTATATAAATGGAAGAAGTTATGACACTTTTGCTCCAAATGATCCAATAACTAGACAAGAAGCAGCTAAAATTATAGGATATATAACAAATAATATTGATTATAATTATACTAATATATCAAGTTTTAATGATGKTAGTTCAGTAGCACAGTGGGCTAAACCTTATGTTGAAGGTGTTTTAGRAGCTGGATATATGAATGGATATTCTGAGGATAATACTTTTAAACCAAGTAATAATATAAAAAGAGCAGAAGCTATTACTATTTTAAGCAGGGYYAAAAAYTAAATATATAAAAAAKAAGATACTAAAAAAYAATTTRRTATCTTATTTTTTTATATTTTAGTAAATAG
>NZ_CP048741.1:2051616-2052568 GCF_018336475.1 Romboutsia sp. 13368 | reverse complement strand
TATAATAGGTACTYCCGAAGGAATGTTAATGCCAAAAGGTAATTTATCAAGAGCAGAAGCGATAGTTATTTTATCTAGGATATAAGAAAATTGAGGATATATTGAGTAACTAAGAAATATGATGTATTTTAGATTAGAGATTTGTTGAAAAACATTATAAAGTGATGAATAAATATTAGCCAATTTTGTATATAAAACTGATAAACTTAACTAGAAAGATACTTTTACTAAAGATTAGGGGGAATAGAGAGTGAATCGTATAGTTAATAGTATAATATCAATTATATTGGCTATATCAATGGTATTGTGTACAAATTTGATTAATGCAAATGCACAAGAGAAAAGTACTCAGTTATCTAAAGGGCAATATTTAATAATTAACTCAAAAAHAAATAAACTAGGGTATTTTAAAGATGGAGTACTGGTTAAAGAATTTTCTGTTGCAACAGGAAAACCATCGACACCAACACCAAAAGGTAAGTTTAARATAGTAAATAAAATAAAAAATAGACCATATTATAGTGGGGGAATTCCTGGAGGAAGTCCTAAAAATCCACTTGGAGATAGATGGTTRGGACTTCATGTTGGAGCAACTTACGGAACTACATATGCAATACATGGAAATAATAATACGAGTAGTATAGGTAAGAATGTAAGTGGTGGATGTATTAGAATGCATAATAGTGATATAAGATGGTTATTTGAACAGATTAATGTAGGTGCATATGCTATAATTGATAACTCAGGTAAAACATTTATTCAAATTGCTGCTAAGTATGGAATAAGATTAGGAAATGTAGATGTAGAATCACAGAATATAAAGAATTTRAARAATGCATATAAGGAGTTTTCTAGTTATAATGGAATAGATTTATTAAATAGAAATAGTATAATAACAAATGTAAGTGATGCAGATAGTATTTTAGCATCTAAATATAATTATATAAATGCA
>NZ_CP048741.1:2051475-2051582 GCF_018336475.1 Romboutsia sp. 13368 | reverse complement strand
TTGAAGTTAAGGAAATAAATACTAATTTTAATAGAATTGTAGAACTAGTTGAGTTTGCTCAGGCTAGTATACRATTTTATAATAACATAAGTATAAATGCAGATTAT
>NZ_CP048741.1:2050670-2051089 GCF_018336475.1 Romboutsia sp. 13368 | reverse complement strand
AGAGCAGAGTTTATTAAAATAGTAAATAGAAAGTTTAATTTTACAGAACTTAAAGATATTACATTTAGTGATGTAGATAAAGGAGCTTGGTATTATAAAGAAGTTCAAAAGGCGGTTAAAGNNNGATATATAGATGGATATGAAGATAATACTTTTAAGCCGAATGATAAAATATCTAGACAAGAAGTTGCTAAAGTGATTACAACTATAAAAAATAATTATGATGAAAATATTGATAAAATATATAATTATAAAGATTATAAAAGTATATCTAATTGGGCAATTTCTTTTGTTGAGGGAGCTATAGAAGCAAATTATATGGGTGTAAATGAAGTAGAATTTAGACCACAAGATAACATTACTAGAGCAGAAAGTATAGTTACATTAAAAAGAGCAAAATAAACAAAAATAAAAGCGTA
>NZ_CP048741.1:2050213-2050452 GCF_018336475.1 Romboutsia sp. 13368 | reverse complement strand
AATAAACTTATATATAATAGAGGTACAGATTTAGATATGGAATCTGATATAGAATCATATAAAAAAATAAATTTTATATACAAATTTATAAAAAGGTGWTWGATGTAATATGTTCTTTATTAGGTATAATCATCTTATCTCCAGTACTTATTATAGTTTCAATACTTATAAAATTAGAATCAAATGGACCTGTAATATTTAAACAGTTAAGAGCAGGTAAAGATAATAAGCCTTTTTAT
>NZ_CP048741.1:2050039-2050194 GCF_018336475.1 Romboutsia sp. 13368 | reverse complement strand
TGAAAACTGRTGCTCCAAATATAGCTACAAATGATTTAAAAAATCCAGAAATGTATATAACACGAGTAGGAAAATTTATTAGGAAAACTAGTATAGATGAGCTTCCTCAACTTTTTAATATACTATTAGGCCATATGAGTATAGTTGGACCAAGA
>NZ_CP048741.1:2049831-2050022 GCF_018336475.1 Romboutsia sp. 13368 | reverse complement strand
AGTTGAATTAATAGAGTTAAGACAAATGTGTAATGTAGATAAAATTTTACCAGGAATAACAGGATGGGCGCAAATAAACGGTAGAGATAATATAGGAAATGAAGAAAAAGTAAAATATGATTATGAATATTTAACTAAAAAAAGTATATTGATGGATTTATATATAATAGTAATGACAGCCTTAAAAGTTT
>NZ_CP048741.1:2049334-2049787 GCF_018336475.1 Romboutsia sp. 13368 | reverse complement strand
TTTTAATATTTAAAATAATTCAAAAAAATATACATAAATTTATCAGGGAGGCATAATATGAGAGTGTTAATTTCGGGATATTATGGATTTCATAATATAGGGGATGAAGCTATACTTAAATCTATAATAACTGCACTTAGACAAGAAAAACCAGATATAAAAATAACTGTTTTATCAAATGATATAGAGCATACAAAAAGTACATATAAAGTAAATGCTATTAATAGATGGAAAWTAARTRATATATATAAAGAATTATTWAAATGTGATGGGCTTATAAGTGGAGGAGGAAGTTTAATTCAAGATGTCACAAGCTCACGATCTATAATTTATTATATAGGAATAATGTGGCTTGCGAAACTTGCTAAGAAGCCTGTTTTTATCTATGCCCAAGGTGTAGGTCCTATAGAGAAAAAAAGTAATAGAAAAATCGTAGGTAGATTTTTTAATAAA
>NZ_CP048741.1:2049043-2049326 GCF_018336475.1 Romboutsia sp. 13368 | reverse complement strand
TATAACCATTAGAGATAAAGAATCAAARTTACTTCTTAATTCTATCGGCGTACGAAAAGATATAGATATAGTGCCGGATCCAGTTATGGGGTTTAATATTGAAAATTATGAGTTTAAGCTTCCTAAATATTATACAAATAATGACTATATAACAGTTAGTATAAGAGACTGGAAAAAAAATAATAGCGAATTTCAAAAAAATATAGCTTTAACTTGTGATAAAATCATTGAAAGTGGAATTAATGTAGTGTTTGTACCTATGCATGGCCAACATGATGAAATG
>NZ_CP048741.1:2048518-2048973 GCF_018336475.1 Romboutsia sp. 13368 | reverse complement strand
AAAAGATTTTATGTATAAAAAACTCTAGACTTATGATAGGGATGAGATTACATGCACTTATATTTGCTGCAACAGTAAATACTCCTATGATAGGTATATCATATGATCCTAAAATAGATTCATTCTTAGATATTGTTAATCAACCTTGTATAGGGAGTGTAGATGATAATTGGAATTCAAATGATTTATCGAACAAAGCAATTAGAATAATAAATGACTCTTTACAGATTCAGACTAATTTAAAAATAAATGTAGACAGATTAGTAAATGAGTCTAGAATAACATCGAATAAAGCTATCGAAATATTTAGTTAAATATTAAAATTGTATTTAGGAGAATTTAATGCAAGAAAGTAAAATTAAAAAATCCATTGGAGAAGCAAATATATTAAGAGGGATATTATGTATATTTGTTTTAATTATACATACAACAGCAAATCCAAGCATAGAATTACA
>NZ_CP048741.1:2047996-2048135 GCF_018336475.1 Romboutsia sp. 13368 | reverse complement strand
TATAATTGTTATAATATCAATTTTATTAAGTGCAAAGTATGGACCTTATGTTCTGGTTTGGGGAACGCTGATAGGTATATCTAGCCAGGTTATATTCCAATTACCATTTGCATATAAAGCAGGATATAGATTAAGGCCT
>NZ_CP048741.1:2045937-2046065 GCF_018336475.1 Romboutsia sp. 13368 | reverse complement strand
TTTATAGAAAGACCAAAAGAGGAAAATCCTGCTACTAAGCCTATGGATCCTAATGAAGTAGTAGAGCCAGAAGAACAAGAACCAGAAGAACAAGAACCAGAAATCAATATGCATATAAATCAAGATGA
>NZ_CP048741.1:2045282-2045463 GCF_018336475.1 Romboutsia sp. 13368 | reverse complement strand
ATACACTTGATAGTGTTGCTAATCAAAGTTACAGTAATTGGCAACTGATTATTATGAATGATGGTTCTACAGATAATGTAGAAGATGTAATAAAACAATATAGAGATAATAGTGTTCATAAGRAAAAGATAGAATATTATAGTCAGAAGAATCAAGATCAATTAAATGCTATAAGGAATTG
>NZ_CP048741.1:2044978-2045051 GCF_018336475.1 Romboutsia sp. 13368 | reverse complement strand
TAGAAATTTATATGTAGATGTAATATTTGCTAAAAAGGAAACTTTTATTAAAGAAATTTATAATTCTTATTTA
>NZ_CP048741.1:2044718-2044839 GCF_018336475.1 Romboutsia sp. 13368 | reverse complement strand
TAAATGGAGAATTAAGAACAGTTACACGACTGATGAAGTTTTATAATATACCAATGTATAAATTACAATTTTACTTATATAGGATATTTAATAAACTTGGTATAAAAAAATTATTTACTCC
>NZ_CP048741.1:2044471-2044564 GCF_018336475.1 Romboutsia sp. 13368 | reverse complement strand
TTGATAAAAATGAATTTATATATAAAGGAAAGGATATGAGATTGTTCAATAATAGATTATTAAACAATGAACTATCAGATCTTTATTTATATA
>NZ_CP048741.1:2044325-2044411 GCF_018336475.1 Romboutsia sp. 13368 | reverse complement strand
ATAAGGCTATTGATATAACAAAGTTCTCATGTCTATATCCATATGTAAAAGTATCATTAAAAAATAACATTTAGAGGTGAAAGTAT
>NZ_CP048741.1:2043643-2043966 GCF_018336475.1 Romboutsia sp. 13368 | reverse complement strand
ATCCATTTTTAAAAAGTATATTAAATTATTATGAAGATTTATCTTTTGAATTTGATTCAAATGACCAATATAAGAATGTAAATACAAAAACTGTTTCAGATATACTTATAGATGAGTATGGATGTGAACTTGGAAATAAAGAACAATTATTAAAAACTGGAATAAAAGTATATAAAGATAATGTTCTTTGCAACCCATCAAAAGATTCAAAAACAATACATATATTTACTGGAACTTGGTTAGAGGGTCAGAGTAATTTTACAAAAAATTTAAATAGAATAGTAAGGCTTAGGCTGACTACAAAAAATAGAGCAAAGCTATAT
>NZ_CP048741.1:2043195-2043360 GCF_018336475.1 Romboutsia sp. 13368 | reverse complement strand
GCATTTTTTTTAGTATTTACTATCTTTAATAAGGATAGAAGTTTGATTTTTATTGAAGTAAAAGGAGTAATAAAATCTTTTTACTTTCCAATAGTTTTATGTGGATTGTTTGTCTATAATCAAAAAGATAAAATTAATATCTCTAATAAGTTACTAGTTTTAACA
>NZ_CP048741.1:2042752-2042845 GCF_018336475.1 Romboutsia sp. 13368 | reverse complement strand
GATAATATTAATGATGTCTACAATATTAATATCTATGATATTAATATTCCCATTTTCTCCATTATATAAAAATATACAACGCAATTATGGAAA
>NZ_CP048741.1:2040914-2041082 GCF_018336475.1 Romboutsia sp. 13368 | reverse complement strand
TAGAATTAAGAAAAAATATGGGAAGACATAGTAGAGAAAATTCATATAAGTATTCTAAAGATAATATATCATATATATGGTTTGAATTTGTACAATGCATATCTAGTGAGCAATAGGTGACAGAATGATTAATTATATAAAAAAAACATATAGAGGAAATAAGGAATC
>NZ_CP048741.1:2040750-2040904 GCF_018336475.1 Romboutsia sp. 13368 | reverse complement strand
ATATTAGAGAGAAATCTTATAGATGAGAAAAAGATGTTTATTGTAACTGCAAATCCAGAAACATTTATGAAAGCAAATAATATAAAAGAATTTGATAAAGCTTTAATGAAACCAGAYACTACAATAGTTGCAGATGGAATAGGTGTAGTTAAAG
>NZ_CP048741.1:2039038-2040391 GCF_018336475.1 Romboutsia sp. 13368 | reverse complement strand
ATATAATATTATAAAAAAAGATGGATATATAACGAATGCACAGATATATGTTTTATTTAGTGAATATGTAGATTTTATACAACCAGATTTTAAAGAAGTTATAAAAACAGATAAAGTTGATGAAATAGTTGAATAGAGTCTAATTTAATTATGTTAATTAGAAATGGAGATATAAGTATGAATAAAATTAAGGTTATGACTATATTTGGGACAAGACCTGAAGCTATAAAAATGGCACCATTAGTTAAAGAATTAGAAAAAAGAGAAGAAATAGAAAGTATAGTTTGTGTTACAGCACAACATCGTGAAATGTTAGACCAAGTTTTAGAAACATTTAATATTACCCCTGATTATGATTTAAATATAATGAAACAAGGTCAAACTTTAGTTGATATAACAACTAGAGCATTACAAAGTCTAAGTGAAGTTATATCAAAAGTTAAGCCTAATATAGTTTTAGTGCATGGAGATACTACAACTACATTATCTGGAAGTTTAGCAGCTTTCTATAATCAAGTAGCAGTAGGTCATGTTGAAGCAGGATTAAGAACATATGACAAATATTCGCCATTCCCAGAAGAAGTGAATAGACAAGTTACGGGAGTTATAGCAGATATGCATTTTGCACCTACAGAAGTTTCTAAAAATAACTTATTAAGGGAAGGTAAAAAAGAAGAAACTATATATGTAACAGGTAATACAGCTATAGATGCATTAAAAACTACTGTAAAAGATGAGTATTATCATCCTATATTTGATAAAATAGATAATGATAAAATGATACTTTTAACAGCTCATAGACGTGAAAATTTAGGAGAACCTATGAAAAATATGTTCAGAGCTATAAAAAGAATAACTGAAGAATTTGATGATATACAAGTAGTATACCCAGTTCACTTAAATCCATTAGTTAGAGAGGCAGCAGATGAAGTATTAGGAGATAATAAAAAGGTACATCTTATAGATCCTCTTGAAGTTTTAGATTTCCATAATTTTTTAAATAAGTCGTACATAATAATGACTGATAGTGGAGGAATACAAGAAGAGGCBCCTTCTCTTGGAAAGCCARTATTAGTTTTAAGAGATACAACAGAAAGACCTGAAGGTGTTAGYGCAGGAACCTTAAGATTAGCAGGAACAGATGAAGATATTATATATAATTTAACTAAAGAATTATTAACTAACAAAAATGAATATGAAAAAATGAGTAAATCATCTAATCCATATGGAGATGGATTAGCTAGTAAATATATAGTAGATGCTATAATTAAAAAATTTAAATAAAAAATAATCCTTAATGAATTTTCATTAAGGATTATTTTTTATTTATTAATAACTTTATGATTAGAAATT
>NZ_CP048741.1:2036508-2039025 GCF_018336475.1 Romboutsia sp. 13368 | reverse complement strand
AACTTAAATTCTTCATACTTTAAAAATAAATTTATAAGTGGAAGTAGAATAATAWAATAAAAAAGGGAYTCAGTTGAGTCTCTTTTTTATGGAATTATATTTTTAAATATAAAATCATGTAATATATTTAAAGATTCAGGTTCGTACTTGATAACAAATCCAGCCCCTGGAAGTGTTACAGATGTACTTGCATTGTCAAATGGAAATTCTATTTGATTTATAGCTAAATTACCTATACCTAATACTTTTCCTGCTAAACCTATTATTTCAGTAGGTTTCATATCCGTTTTAACATATGGAAGTACAGTATCTAATAACTTAGGATATTTACTAACTGGTAAATTTTTTACACCATTCATTAGACCTTCTATAACAGCTCTTTGCCTTCTATCTCTTTCTTGAGTAGAGTCATTTTTTCTTATACGAGCATAAGATAATGTTTGGTATCCATTTAGTTTTTGAATACCTGAATGCTCAATCAGTTGAATAGGTTCTGTTTTTTTACTCCATTCATAAGTTTCTTTCTTTATAAATTTATTTGTTTCACTTATTTCATTTTGATGTACATCAACCTCTACTCCTCCCAATGCATCAACTATATCCATAAATGAATAGAAGTCAACTACAGCATAATCTTGAATATCTATCTCAAAGTTATTTTCAATAGTTTCAGTTAATAAGTTTACTCCACCATATGCATATGCGTGAGTAAGTTTTTGATATCCATGACCAGGAATATCAACATATGTATCACGATTTAATGATGTAAGTTTTAAACTTTTATTTACAGTATCTACTGTAAGTATCATCATAGCATCAGATCTAGAACTTTCTTCGCCAGGTCTACCATCTGTTCCTGCAAGTAAGATATTTGTTATCCCTTTTTCTGCTTGGTAGTTATTTTCATTCAGTATACTTTCATCAGCACTTGAGTCATGCATAACATTTAACTTAAAGTAAACATAACCAAAGGCTGCAGCAGGGAATGCTATAACTAATATAGCTAAAAATATAACAAACTTTTTTAAACCAGAGTTTTCCTTTTTTTCTTTTCTTCTCGCCAAAATAATCCCTTCTTTCCTTTTAATCTAGCAAATTATGCTTAATTATAACAATATACATATTATATTAGAGTATTTAAATATATTCAAGTTAATATAAATTACAAAAAAATACAAATTATAAATATAATGTTATTTAACAAAACTAAAAACTATTTCATATTAATAATAATAAGCATATATTAATAGGAGGAGTTTTTAATGGTATTAATACAGACATCAAGTATAGAAAAGAAAGATAATTTATCAGTATGTAATTTAAATTATCCTATTATAAAATCTGATAATAAAAAAAATATAATAAATAATATAAATCAAAGAATTTATGAAGATATAATATCTTTTAAAGCTTCTATAGAAGATATATTAGATATGATACCTGTAAAAAATAGATGTTTATCTTGTATAAATACAGATTATTATATTTCATACAATAATAATGATATTATTAGTATACCTATAGAATTCTCACAAATAGATGGGTTATACAATATATCATATATAAATTCATATAACTATGATATAAGTTTAGAAAAAGAAATAACATTAGAAGATATATTTGATTCAACTATAGATTATATAAATTTAATAGCTAATAAAATAGAAAATAAAATAAAAGAATTATCAAAAGAACTTAGCATGGATAAATATATTATGCTACTAGATTATTTAAAAGATATAGTACTTTCTGATAGTCCAACTTTTTATATAGATAATGATGGAATAACTATATGCTTTTCAAGTTATGAATTAGACCCAATGATATATGATATAAGTACATTTAAAATTTCCTTTGATCAAGATAGAGAATATTTAAATAAATATATATTATAGATAAAGTGGTAGATATTTTTTAGGGGGAATATAAATGCTAGTATTTCAAGARTATGATAGGGAAGCTGCAAGAGACTATGCAAGAAGATGGGCACTAGGTAGAAATCCTGCGTATATGGATTATGAACTATGGGGGGGAGATTGTACAAATTTTATATCTCAGTGTTTAAGAAGTGGCAGTATTCCAATGGATTATAATGGGAAAAATGTACTAGAAAAATGGTATTGGAACAGTGATAAAAATAGAACCCCTACATGGACTGCAGCTCAACCATTTTATAGATATATAATAGGAAACAATAATGAAAATACACAAAACTTTGGTATATATGCAAGACTAGCACAGTATAATGAACTTGAAATTGGAGACATAGTACAACTGGTATATGATAACAATGCATATCATAATATGATAGTTACAGATGTTGTATTAGATGGAGAATATGTAATAGATTATTTAATATGTCAGCATACTTATGATTTACTTGACTATCCTCTTAGTATGAAAGTAGGTCAGAGGCGATATATTAAAATACTTGGATATTATAAATAGATTAAATAATAGYTTAGAATATAATTGAATCCTTTAAGAGTGATTATAAAAGGAATTTAAAAATTATAT
>NZ_CP048741.1:2033042-2035812 GCF_018336475.1 Romboutsia sp. 13368 | reverse complement strand
ATATTATAAATAAAAGTAATTTTAAAATTATAAAAATATATATTAAAACCCTATACCAATATATTATAAATAGTGGTATAGGGTGATTTTTTTAGCAACGGATTTATCCGAAATGTTTCGCCGACACGTCGCTCAAGCGAAGCGAATTTTTATTTGTATAAACTTGAATTTAACGACTGTATATTATTAATAAAAATAGCATTATTAATATTAGGATTTTTATTTAAATAATCTTCTAAATCAATATTATAATATCTAGGGTCAACAATATGAATTTTACCGTAATTACTAGTTAAAAAAGGTAAAAAGCTGTGAGCATAAGAGTCCTTAAATACTATAACCTCATCAGAAATACTACTATCTCCGTAAATAACAGCAAAAGCAGGATCTCCATGCAAGAAATACTGATATTTGTTTTTGCCACTAAGTTTATCTTTATCATAAAGAGTATTATAAGTATTATCAAAATCAACTTCTATTTTAAAATCATTAAAATTAGAATATGAGTATATAAAGTCTCCTTTAATACCACTAAGTAAAGCCTTAGAATAATAAGTTCCTAAAAAGTTATCACTCACCTTATTATAATTATCATAAAGGTCTTTAGCATTATAATCGTATTTAAACATATCTAAGTATGTAATATATGCACCAAGTTGAGTCCAATGGTGGTCAGTATTAAAGTATATATATTTATCTTTGTTTTTATTTAAAACTTCATAAGGAGTATAAAAGTTTAAATAATCATATGATGATAATTTATCATTAATATAATCTAATTTAYTTTTTTGATTATCATTTATAGAAAATTTAGGTAAATCATCTTTATAAAATTCAATAGAAGTAGGTATAACCATAAAGGTTGATTTTATATTTTGCTTTTCATTCATAAATGAAGAAAGTTTCAATATATTAGATATATTTTTATCTACTGCATCTTTATTAAAATTATATTCTTCCATAAGTCTATTATCTTTTCCAACATAAATATCTCTAAATTCTCTTTGTCCAATTAAATAATTATAGTTATTTTTTAATTTTATAAAACTACTTCTAAAAGGAAATTGATCTGATGAATACTTATCAAGGTTTTTCATAAATCTTTTGCTAGAAATATTATCCCATGATAGTTTTGGAAGTTGAGTTAATATTTTATTTTCAATTTCACTAACTTTTTTATCTTCAGTAAATAAAGTTATAATTGGTACACTAAATATAAAAATTAGAAAGAAAGCTATCGTAACAAATTGCATTATTTTTTTATTATTCATAAATTCACCAACTTCCTAAATTAAAATCTAAAATATAAAAATGGATTAAATGATGCATCTACTAAAAATGCTACAGATAAAATCATACCAAATACTAAAACTATAATTCTTATATACTTATATCTATCTAAAATATTCTTTACAATAGGTGTAACGCAGATGATAGAAAATAATATAAGTAATATATTTGGAATTAAATAATAGAAAAATGTTTTATCTACTATAGAATTACCTAAGTTAAACATAGAGTTTAAATAACTTAATACACCACTTAAATTATCTATTTCAAATAAAACAAAGCCTATTATAACTAAAAACATAGTATAAAGATGATTTGTCCATTTAGGTATCTTTTTTAAATATTCTAATAAGAATAATTTTTCAAATACTAAAATAATTCCAAAGTAAAGTCCCCATAATATAAAGTTAAAACTAGCACCATGCCACAGACCAGTTAAAAACCAAACTATAAATATATTAATAAACCATCTGCTTTTTTTGCACCTATTTCCACCAAGAGGTATATAAACATAATCTCTAAACCAAATTCCTAAAGAAATATGCCATCTTCTCCAAAATTCAGTAATTGATTTTGATATATATGGAAAATTAAAATTTTCTAAAAAATCAAATCCAAAAATTTTACCAAGTCCAATTGCCATATCACTATATCCACTAAAATCAAAGTAAATTTGAAGGGTAAAGCATATAATACCTAACCATGATGTTAATAATGATAATGTATCATATGGTGTACTTTTTACACTGTACCATATTAACCCTAAATTATTAGCTAGTATTACTTTTTTACATAGCCCAATTATAAATCTATAAACACCTTCATAAAATTTATCAAAATTATGTACTCTATTATTTAAATCATGAGATATATCAGAATATCTAACTATAGGACCTGCTACAAGTTGTGGAAATAAAGTAACAAAAGTAGAAAGTGAAATTATATCCTTTTGAACAGGAGCTTCATTTCTATAAACATCTATAGTATAAGACATTGTCTGGAAGGTATAAAAGCTTATACCAATTGGCAATGTAATATTAAGTAAAGCTATATTACTATTAGTAAAATTATTTACTATTGATATAAAGAAATCACTGTATTTAAAGAATCCAAGCAAACTTAAGTTTATTACAATAGAAGAAATAAGAGCAAACTTTGCCTTATAAGTTCCTCTATATTTATCAATAATTAATGCGTGTGTATAATCTACTATACATGAAAATAACATGATAAGAACATAAATTGGTTCTCCATAAGCATAGAATATTAAACTAAATAAAAGTAAAATAAAGTTTTTAAACTTACATGGAACTAAATAGTAACAAAATAAAACTAAGGGTAAGAAATAAAATAAAAATGTTATACTACTAAATACCAATATATCACCATCTTTCAATTATAAAAAATTCGCTTCGCTTGAGCGACGTGTCGGCGAAGCATTTAGGATACATCCGTTGCTCAAAATATAATTTTTTACTTT
>NZ_CP048741.1:2023667-2033031 GCF_018336475.1 Romboutsia sp. 13368 | reverse complement strand
TAGTAATTAAAAAAGGTGTCTCAATATGAACTTAATACTTATTCTTAGATACAAAATATCTAAGTGTATTTTATTAGTTACTTATATATTGAGACAGCCTCTTGTAATTTAAAATTTATTTAATCATTTCTAGGATTTTTGCTTCAATGTCATTAGCATTAGGAGCAGCTATGAAATAAACATAATCTCCTACGCTTTCAAGTTTAGAATCAGCAACAGATGTTGCATTATCTTCACCACCATATCCATCAGCAAACATTCTTAAGTTGTTAGTTTTGTAATCTTCTATAGCTTGTTTTACTTTTTCAACATCATCTGTTTTAACTACGAATACATCTTGTAGCTTTACATTTATCATAGCTTGTAAAACAAATCCTTCTTTTATATTATCTTTAATATTTTCAAAAACATAGAATTCTTTTGCATCAACTTCAGCAACTGGCTGAATAGTTAAAAGTGTTTCATTGTTTATAGCAGTTTTTATATCACTAACTGGCACATCCTTAACTTCTGGTGTAGATGAGCAACCAACAAGTCCTAATGTTAAAACTAGTGAAATTATAGCAACTAATTTCTTCATAATATCCCCCTATAAGATATATTTATATGTAATATTTAAATAGATTTTACTATTTATTGTAATAAAATGCAACTTAAAAAAGGATACAATATCTTAACTATTTATAAATCAAGAAAATATATTGAAAAATGACTATAATTTCCTAAATTGTGAATAATCATAATAAAAATTAGTTACGAGATNNNGAATAATCATAATAAAAATTAGTTACGAGGTGAGAAATTATGAGAATACCTAAACATGTAGGTATAATACCTGACGGAAATAGAAGATGGGCGCAAAATCATGGTATGACAAAAGAAAAAGGTTATGAAAATGGACTAGATCCAGGTATTTTAGCATATAGAACATGTAGAGATATGGGTGTAGAAGAAATTACATTTTATGGTTTTACAACTGATAATACAAAGAGACCTTCAGTACAAACTAAAGCATTTACTGATGCATGTATAAAGGCAGCGAATATACTATATGATGAAGGTGCATCTCTTTTAGTTATAGGTAATACTAAATCTCCAATGTTTCCAAAGGAATTACTTCCATTTACAGAAAGAACAAAAGGAAAAGAAGGACAAATAAAAGCAAATTTACTAGTAAACTATGGATGGCATTGGGATTTGAATACTTTGGCAGATGCAGAAAACGTAAATAAAAATAATATACAAAATCATATACAATCTTTTGATATATCAAGATTAGATTTAATTATTAGATGGGGAGGTAGAAGAAGATTAAGTGGATTTTTACCTGTTCAATCTATATATGCAGACTTTTATGTATTAGATGAATATTGGCCAGACTTTGATACAAGTCATATATCACAAGCTTTAAATTGGTATAGCACTCAAGATGTTACACTAGGAGGATAATGTATTTTTAGTAGTATATAAGGCTTTGTAAAAGTTGAAATTTGCCTTTTTGGATGTTAAAATATAATTTATAAATTTTAAAGAATAATAAGTATCTAGAAAGGCGATGAAATGGGGAGCAGAAAAAATAAAAGAGTAGTTAGACTAAAACGTAAGAGAAAAATAAATAAGAAAAAGTTATTATTATTAATTATAGTAGTTGTATTATTTTTATTTGGAATATTTAAATTAACGCAAGGTGCTATTTTAGCAATACAAAATATAATGCCTAAAAAAGAAAATACAACAACTGTAGTAAGCCCACAAATAGAATATGAAACATTACCTACAGAAGTAGATAAAAATATAAAAAAGAAATATACAATATTAATAGATCCAGGACATGGAGGCAATGATAAGGGAACTATAGCACAAGATAAAACAACATTTGAAAAAGATTTAACATTAGAAATAGGTGCATTAGTAGCTAAAAAGTTAACAAAACAAGATGACATACAAGTTATAGTATCAAGAAATGAAGATAAGTACATAAGTCTAGGAGATAGAGCAAAACTTGCAAATGAACAAAATGTAGATTTATTTGTATCTATACATTTAAATGGACAAGTTGGTGGAAATGATGCAACAGGGATTGAAACTTACTATACAACTGGACGAGAAGATGGATCTTCTGAATTAGCAAAACAAATACAAAAAACAGTGACATCCTATATAGATATAAGAGATAGAGGGGYAAAAACTGCTAAATTCCAAGTATTAGAAGAAAGTAAAATGACAAGTGTATTAATTGAATGTGGATTTTTAAGTAATAATGAAGAAGCTAAAAAATTACAAGATAAAGAATACCAAGAAAATTTAGCAGATGGTATAGCACAAGGTATACTTTCATATTTAGATCAAAAATCAAGTTAGTTAAAGATGGGATATCCCATCTTTTTTTATACMAKTTAATATAATTTTAATAGAATTATTTTAAAGTCTTACATATATTAAAAGTAGAATGAAATAGGAGGAAGTTATAATGGATTCTACTTTTAATATAATATCTTTTGATGGTGGAGGAATCAGAGGTGCTTTAAGCATAAATCTACTAGAAAAAATTCAAACTTTAAATCCTAATATTGTAAAAAATGCTAATATGATAAGTGGAACTTCAACAGGTAGTTTAATAGCATTAGGTTTAGCATATGGAATAAGTGCAGAAGAAATAAGTAATTTCTATTCTAAAGAAAATATAGAGTATATATTTGATAAATCTTATTCGATTATTTCAAGACCTAAGTATGAAAATGATCATTTAAAAGAAGTACTACTTAGTATATTTCCAGAAGATTTAAAATTAAAGGATTTAGGTAAGTTAGTTATAATTCCTTCATTTTATCTAGGAGATAAATATAATTCTTGGAAGGCTATGTTTTATAACAATATTCCCAATTCACCAACTGAAGATTTTAGAGTAATAGATGTAGCTATGGCAAGTAGTGCAGCTCCTGTATTTTTTCAAAGTTATGAATCGCACATAGATGGAGGGATAATTGCAACAGACCCTAGTCTAGCAAGTATAATATATGCTATAGATGAAGACTTAGGAAAAAAAATAAAAGATATAAGGTTATTATCATTTGGAACGGGATATTGCTACGATAGTATAAAAGAAGATACAAGTAAATGGGGTGCCATAGATTGGGTAACAAGTAAAGACCCTGATTTACCTATAATTACAGTAACACTAGAAGGAATTTCTCAAGTTAGTCAAATTTTTTCTAAGAAGCTTTTAGATGATAACTATTATAGAATAAATCCAAGAATGGATAAAGATGTAGGTATGGATGATGTTAAAGAACTTGATTATTTAAATGAGTTAGTTGATAAATATGACATAAAAGAATGCACAAACTGGATAAATAATAAATGGAACAAAATATAGTATGCTATAATTAAGTAGAAAAGTATTTATCATATTTAGGGGGAAAATATGGGGAGTTTTTTTGCTATATCTAAACTATACGAAGAAAGTTTGGATATAAATATAAAAAAGAGAAATGGTGTATATTATACACCAAAAATTATAGTAGACTATATTCTAGAAAAAACTATTAAAAATCATGATATACTTAAAAATCCAGAACCTAAGATATTAGATATATCCTGTGGTTGTGGGAATTTTTTATTAGAAGTATATGATGTTTTATATGATTTAATAGAATGCAATATATATGATTTAAAGAAAAGGTATGGAGATAATTATATAAATTATAATACTATTCATAACCATATAATATCTAAATGTATATATGGTTATGATATCGATATAGATGCAATAAATATTTTAAAGAATGGATTAAGAGAAAAAGATATAGACTTACCTGTAGATAAATTTAATATATATTGTGAAGATGCACTAAAGATAAATTTTAATAATAAATTTGATTATATAATAGGTAATCCACCTTATATAGGACATAAAAATTTAGATAAAGATTATAGAAAATATATATTAAAAGAATATAGACAAGTTTATAAAGGAAAATCAGATTTATATTATTGCTTTATTAAAAAAATTATAGATAACTTAGAAGAAAATGGAGTTTGTAGTATCATAACGCCAAGATATTTTTTAGAAAGTCCATCAGCAAAAGATTTACGACACTATATAGATGATAATATTAATATACTAGAAATTATAGATTTCTTAGGATGTGAAGTATTTGAAAATATAGGAATATCTAGTTGCATATCTACATTAAAAAAAGAAAGACAATCACAAAATACAAATATAATTAGAATTAAGAATCAAACCATAGACATAAATAAATTTAATTCCATAGAAGAACTCATAGAAAACAATAATTTTGAAAAATTAACATTAAAAAAAGATAAAATAAATAAAGAATGGATAATACTAAAAGATAAAGATAAGTATTTTTATGATAATATAGAAAAATACTGTAAATATTCCTTAGAACAAATATGTACAAGCTTTCAAGGTATAATAACAGGATGCGATAAGGCATTTATCATAAATAAGAATGATAAAAATATAAATACGATAGAAGATAAACTGCTTAAACCATGGGTGAAAAATAAGCATATTCAAAAATACATAATAGATAGTAGTGAATATAACTTAATATATTCAAATGATATAAAAGATGAATTAGATTATCCAATTATAATAAATGATTTTATAGGAAAATATAAAGAAAAATTATTAAATAGAAGAGAATGTAAAAAAAATATAAGATTGTGGTATGAACTTCAATGGGGAAGAGAAAAGTCTCTATTTGAAAGAAAAAAAATAATGTACCCTTACAAAGCATATAATAATAGATTTGCTATAGATGAAAATAATAATTTTTCAAGTGCTGATGTATACTCATTTTATATAAAAGAAGAGTATGAAAATATATTTTCTCATGAGTATTTAGTAGGAATACTTAATTCTGAAGTATACAATAAATATTTTAAAATAAATGCAAAAAAAATAAGTAGAAATATATATGATTATTATCCTAACAAAGTAATGAAAATAAAGATATTTAAGGATGAGAATTATACAGAAATAGAAAACTTATCAAAAGAAATATTACTTAGATTAAAAAGTGGAGATAAAAAAATAGATGATTTAGAAGTGAAAATAAATAATCTAATTAAAACATCACTTGATATATAATCACAAATATAAACTTCCAACATATAATATATGTAGATTAAAGGGGAGGTATATTTATGATAAATACAAGAATAGACCAGGCTACTAAAACTGTATATGTAGATGTAAGTGGATATATAACTACTAAAGAAGCAAATGAATTTTTAAATAAACATAGACAAATGACTAAAGGTATGAAAAAATCACAATATAAATTAGTAGTAACACCTTCTCAATTTGAATGTGAAAATGATAGTGATATAAAATCTGTTTGTATTGGATTATACAAAGGTGGATATAAACAAATATATATGGTAGATCCTAAAGGATATATAATGAATACTGTAGCATTAAGTTCTATGGAACAAAAGGTGTTTACAAAAGTAGCTAAGTTTGTAAAATCTATAAATGATATAAAATAGTATAGTTTTAAATTATAAATAAAAGATATATACTTAGGGATGTATAAGTAGTACAAATACATCCATTAGATATATGAGCGAAGCGAATTTTTTATTAAATAGGTGATTTCATGAAAGGTTTAGTATTAGAGGGTGGAGGCACTAAAGGTGCTTACCAAATAGGAGCATATAAAGCATTAAGAGATTTAGGAATAGAATTTCAAGGAGTAACAGGAACGTCCATAGGTGCATTAAATGGTGCATATATAATTCAAAATGATATAGAAATAATGGAAGATATATGGTTAACATATGATTATACTCATTTTTTTAACATGGATGAAGAAACTTATGAAAAATATAAAAATATGGACTTTACAGCAAAAAATATAAATACTGTTATAGAACTTATAAATAAAGCTAGAAAAAATGATGGAATAGATATAACTCCTCTTAAGGAACTTATAGAAAAAACATTAAACGAAGAAGCTATAAGAAAATCAAATAAAGACTTTGGTCTTGTTACAGTTTACTGGGATAAAAAAATAAATCCACATCCTTTATATATAGAGGATATACCAAATGGTAGGCTAGTAGATTATTTAATAGCTAGTTCAAGTTTACCTATTTTTAAATTAGATAAAATAGATGATAAACTTTTTTTAGATGGAATGTTTTTTGATAATATGCCTATATCACTTTTAGAACAAAAAGGGTATAAGGATATAGTTGTTATAAGGCTATTAGATGATTTTTTAGGAAAAATAAACTTAAATAAGCATCAAAATATAAATGTAAAAACAATAATTCCATCAGAACCTCTAGGAGGATCTTTAAATAAAGATAAAGATAGTGTTTCAAAAAACATAAATTTAGGCTATCTAGATGCTATGAAGGCATATGATAGATATGATGGAAATAAATACTACTTTAATGTAGATTATATGTTTGATGAAGATTATTGTTTTGAAAAATTTAAAAGAATGAAAAAAGAAACAATAGAAAATCTTTTAGATTTATTTAACATAAAAAGAGAGCCAAATCTTAGAACTTTACTAGAAGTTTTGATACCGAAACTTGGGGAAAATCTTGGACTAGATAAAGATTTCTCATATAAAGATTTATTCTATTGTATATATGAAAAAAAATTAGAAGAAAATAATATCAATAGAATTCAACTTTATGATTTTCGTAAACTTTACGATGTTGTAAATAAAAATATAAATGAAAATAAGAATATAGTTTTATCTTATGAAACTAAAACTATAATGCCAATACAAAAAAATAAAGTAATAAAGTTATCTACGAATAATATAATAAAAGATTTTTCAAATCAATCTTAAAAAGTATATGGAATATAGTAGATATCTAGGATTTAAGATTCAACAAAATTATAGAAATTTTATCCAAAGCAATGTATAATAAAATTAGATTAATTAAAGCAAATAAATACTTTAGAGTAAATTTTGGAGGTTTTGAAATGGAGAAAAATGTAAGTATAAAGAATACAAGTGGATTACATGCTAGACCAGCGGGTATGTTTGTTAAGAAAGCTGCTGAATTTAAGTCAACAGTAGAAGTTATAGCAAAAGGAAAAACTGTAAATGCTAAATCTATAATGGGTATAATGAGTTTAGGATTAGGTCAAGGTGATGAATTAACAGTTGTTGCTAATGGAGAAGATGAAGCTGCAGCAGTTAATGCATTAGTTGAGTTAATAGAAGGTGGATTTGGAGAATAATAATTTAACCTCGGTTTTACCCGAGGTTTATTAATATATATTTAATGTATTTAATTTGGGAGGAGTATTATGTATAAAGGAACAGGGGCATCTCCAGGGATAGCTTTAGGAAAGGCATTAGTAATAGAACATAGCGAATTAGTTATTGAAAAAAAGACTATCGATAATATAGATATAGAAATACAAAAACTACAAGATGCAGTAAAAATATCAAAAGAAGAATTAATTAAGGTCAAGGAAAAGGCTTTATCTGAGCTTGGAGAGCATGAAGCTGAAATATTTGAAGCTCATTTATTAGTATTAGAGGATCCTGAATTAATAGATTCTGCAATATCGAAAATAAAAGATGAAAAAGTTAATGCAGATTATGCACTAAACGAAATAAAAGAAATGTTTGTTTCAATGTTTGAATCTATGGACAATGAGTATATGAGAGAAAGAGCAGCAGATATAAAGGATGTTACAAACAGAGTTTTAAGACATATATTAGGCATAAAAGTAGTTGATTTAGCAGGACTTGATGAAGAAGTTGTATTAATAGCACATGATTTAACTCCATCAGATACAGCGACTATGAATAAAAGTATGGTACTTGGTTTCTTAACTGATATAGGTGGAAGAACCTCTCATACTGCTATAATGGCTAGAACATTAGAAATAGCTGCTGTAGTTGGGTTAAATGATATAACTAAAAAAGTTAAAGATGGAGACTATATTGTGTTTAATGGAGATACTGGTGAAGTTATAGTTAATCCTGATGAAGAAACTAAAGATAAATATGCTTCATTAAAATCRGAATTTGAAGAATATAGAAAATCACTAGAATTATTAAAGGGACAAGCATCAATAACTACTGATGGTAGACATGTTGAACTTGCAGGAAATATAGGTAGCCCTAATGATGTAGAAGGACTTATAAAAAACGATGCTGAAGGTGTTGGACTTTACAGAACAGAATTCTTATATATGGATAAAGAAGATGGATTCCCCAGTGAAGAAGAACAGTATGAAGCTTATAAAGCAGTACTTGAAGGAATGAATAATAAGCCTATAGTTATAAGAACATTAGATATAGGTGGAGATAAGGAACTTCCATATTTTGAAATGGAACCTGAAATGAATCCATTCTTAGGATACAGAGCTATAAGACTTTGCTTAGATAGAAAAGATATATTTAAAACTCAACTAAGAGCTTTATATAGAGCAAGTATACATGGAAAATTAAGAATAATGTTCCCTATGATATCATCACTTGAAGAATTACTATCAGCTAAAGAAATAATAAAAGAAGTATTAGCACAAATGGACAATGAAGGTATAGCATACTCTAATGATGTAGAAGTTGGTATGATGATAGAAATACCATCAGCTGCAGTTATATCAGATGTATTAGCTAAACATGTAGATTTCTTTTCAATAGGAACTAATGACCTTATACAATATACTTGTGCAGTAGATAGAATGAATCAAAAAATAAGTCATTTATATAACCAATTCAACCCAGCAGTACTTAGACTTATAAAGATGGTTATAGATAATGCTCATAAGGAAGGGAAATGGGTTGGAATGTGTGGAGAATCTGCAGGAGATCAAAGAATGATACCTATACTATTAGGATTTGGTCTAGATGAGTTCTCTATGAGTCCAATATCTATACTTCCAGCTAGAAAGTTAATAACTTCTTTATCTTATGAAGATATGAAAAAATTTGCTGAAGAAGTTTTAACTATGGGAACAGCAAAAGAAGTAAAAGAATACATTGATAAAACTTTTAATATATAAAAAAGCTTGAAGACATCATGTCTTCAAGCTTTTTATTGATATAATTAAAATATTAAATTTTATCAAAAATAAATTAATTGACAGCGAAAAATAAATATTTTACCATTAACTATATAAATGATTAAAAGTTTATATTGAAAGAGTAGATATAAAATATAGTTCAATCAAGCTGGAGATGGTGCAAGTCCAGTACGAGGTTTATATTGAAAAACATCTATAAGCTGTTAACTGAAATTTATATATTAGGATTAGCAGGAATCAATCGGTTATCAGATTGAACTGTATAGAGACATATATACAGATGAGTGGACTTAAAGTAAGTCAATAAGAGTGGTATCA
>NZ_CP048741.1:2022303-2022731 GCF_018336475.1 Romboutsia sp. 13368 | reverse complement strand
TATAAAAAAGCTTGAAGACATTATGTCTTCAAGCTTTTTATTGATATAATTAAAATATTAAATTTTATCAAAAATAAATTAGTTGACAGCGAAAAATAAATATTTTACCATTAACTATATAAATGATTAAAAGTTTATATTGAAAGAGTAGATATAAAATATAGTTCAATCAAGCTGGAGATGGTGCAAGTCCAGTACGAGGTTTATATTGAAAAACATCCATAAGCTGTTAACTGAAATTTATATATTAGGATTAGCAGGAATCAATCGGTTATCAGATTGAACTGTATAGAGACATATATACAGATGAGTGGACTTAAAGTAAGTCAATAAGGGTGGTATCACAGAAATATAACCTTTCGTCCCTATATTTTAAATATAGAGATGGAAGGTTTTTATTTATATAAATTTATAATAAAGGGGRATAG
>NZ_CP048741.1:2020686-2022297 GCF_018336475.1 Romboutsia sp. 13368 | reverse complement strand
TTTAAATATAGAGATGGAAGGTTTTTATTTATATAAATTTATAATAAAGGGGGATGGGAATATGTCTTTAATAATACCAAAAGACTATAAATCAAGTTTAGGAGTAATACAAACACAACAAGCAATAAAAGATTTAAAAGACTATTTCGAAAAAAGACTTTCAGAAGAATTAAAGTTAACAAGAGTTTCATCACCATTATTTGTATTACCGGAAAGTGGAACAAATGATAATCTAAATGGAATAGAAAAAGCTGTAAGTTTTAATGTTCCAGATATAAATAAAAATGTAGAAATAGTTCAATCTTTAGCGAAGTGGAAGAGAATGGCTCTTAAAAAGTATGGTTTAGATGAAGGAAGAGGTATATATACAGATATGAATGCTATAAGAAAAGATGAAGAATTAGACAATATACATTCAATATATGTGGACCAATGGGATTGGGAGCTTATTATAAATAAAGATGATAGGAACAAAGAAACATTAAAGAATGTTGTTGAAAAAATATATAAAGTATTTAAAGAAACAGAACAATATGTTCATGATATATATCCTGAAATAAAGAAAATGCTACCTGAACAAATAACATTTATAACGTCTCAAGAGTTATTAGATATGTATCCGAATTTATCCTCAAAGGAAAGAGAAAATAAGATAGTAAAGGAAAAAGGTGCAGTATTTTTAATGCAAATAGGAAATTTATTATCTAATGGAAAGAGACATGATGGAAGAAGTCCAGACTACGATGACTGGGAATTAAATGGAGATATATTATTTTATAACCCAGTATTAGATAATGTTATAGAACTTTCATCTATGGGAATAAGAGTAGATGAAGAAAGTTTATCTTATCAATTAGATATAGCAGATTGTAATGATAGGAGAGAACTTGATTACCATAAAGCTTTATTAAATGGAGAATTACCATATACAGTTGGCGGAGGAATTGGTCAATCTAGAATATGTATGTATTTTTTAAATAAGGCACATATAGGTGAAGTTCAAGTTGGAGTATGGCCTCAAGAAATGATAAATGAATGCTTAGAAAATGGAATACATCTCTTATAATAAAATCTATTTATAGAAGTTAATATATGAGTTATAATATAAAATATATATTAACTTGAGAGGTGATAAATTTGAGTAAAATATCATTTTTAATAGATATATTATTAAACACACTTAAAAAAACATTAGTTAGGTTTAAAAATGCTAAATTTGGATTATTATTTTTTACTAATATATTTAAAATACCAGACTTTTTAACTGATAATAGAGTTAATATAATTAGTAAAATGAAATTAATATTTTCATTATCAGTAGCTATTATATATATAATATCAGGTATAGATTTTATACCAGAATTAATTACAGGATTGTTTGGTTTTATTGATGATATATTTGTATTAGTATGGAGTTTGGGAATTGTTAATGAAGAAATCGAAAAATACAAAAAAATTATAAAAGATAGTATAGACCCTAATATAATTGAAAATGTAAAGTATAATATATATGATTAAAAGATAAGTTAAAAAACATATATATAATATACAGTAATAGAAGTAATAAAATAATAAGAATAAATTTTATTACTTCTTAAAAAATATATAGTA
>NZ_CP048741.1:2018362-2020649 GCF_018336475.1 Romboutsia sp. 13368 | reverse complement strand
AATAACATAAAAAAGAAGGTAGTCCTATATTAGGTTTACCTTCTTTTTATAATCTTAGAATTTAATATAAATTTACATAAAAATATTTGTTAGATTATTAATTAAAAATCTATTTTCTTCAGGTTTTAAAATACAGACTCTAAAGAAATATTCATCTAATCCATCAAAAGATGAGCAATCTCTAATTATAATTTTACTTGGTATAAGTTTATCTCTTAATTCTTTTGATGTTATAGATTTAGATTTTATTTCACATAAAATAAAGTTACCTTGGCTTTTATAAACATTTAAATCATTAAATTTACTTAATTCATTTATTAAGTATTCTCTCTCATTTACCATTAAAGAATATGTATTTTCTATAAACTCAATATCATTAAACATTACTTCACCCATCATAGATGCAAATATATTTATATTCCATAAATCAAGGTGAGAGTTTATATTTTCTTTTATACTGTTGTTTGAAATAAGTCCATAACCAAGTCTTATACCAGGTGTAGAGAAAAACTTAGATGTACCTCTTATAACAAATAAGTTTTTATAATAATCAACTAATGCTGTTGATGAGTAAACTTTTTTATTTGTAAATTCTATGTAAGTTTCATCTACCATAACAAAAGAGCTTGTACTATTTAATATTTTTTCTATTTCATCTTTAGTAAATGTAAATCCAGTTGGATTATTAGGATTACATATTACTATTAAATCATAATTATTTTCATTTATATTATTTATTAAATCTTCTATATTTATTGAAAAGTTATTTTCTTTTTTTGAAAAGTACTTAACTATATCACAGTTTATTTTAGATAATTCTTTTTCATATTCTGAATAAGCAGGAGATAAAAGAAGTGCTTTTTTAGGATTAATAGTTTCTATAAAAGAAGATATTAATTCTGTAGCTCCACTTCCTAAAAGTATATTATCTATTGAACAGTTGCAATACTTAGATATAGAAGTTTTTAAATCTATATAATCAGGGTCTGGATAAACTGATACTTTATCAATATTATTTATTATATAATTTTTAGCTAGTATTGATGAACCAAAAGGATTTATATTAGAACTAAAGTCCATAAAATCTTCTTTTGAAAATCCATATTTACTAGATAAATCATATAAGTTTGCACCATGATTTACTTTCATTAAATCACCATCCTAAAATTATTATTTACATATATAGATTATAATATAAATATATAATTATTCCAAATTATAGTATATTATATACAAAAATACGAATTATAAAATAAAAATAAATAATAATATCCTATTATTGTCTTAAGTATGATATAATAAYATTATTAAAATATACGTAAGGGGAACAAATATGGCAACGATAGATGTAATGATATCTGAAAAAGAAATAGCTGATAAAGTAAAAGCTATAGCTAAACAAATAGAAAAAGACTATGAAGGTGAAGAACTATTAGTAGTTGGAATACTTAAAGGAGCAAGTGTATTTGTTTCTGATTTAATAAGAAATATAAATTTAGATGTAAATATAGACTTTATGAGTGTTTCAAGTTATGGAAATGGAACACAAAGCTCTGGTACAGTTAGAATACTAAAGGATTTAGATGTTGATATAGCAAACAAAAATGTATTAATAGTTGAAGATATAATAGACTCAGGTCTTACTTTAAGTAATTTAGTAAAAGAATTAGGAATAAGAAATCCAAAATCATTAAGATTATGTACACTGCTAGATAAACCAGAAAGAAGAACTGTAAACATACCAGTTGATTATGTTGGTTTTGTTATAGAAGACAAGTTTATAGTTGGATATGGAATTGACTGGGCAGAAAAGTACAGAAATTTACCTTATATAGGTTCAGTTAATTTATAATATATTTCATTAAAAAGCGCTTATCTTTAAAAGATGGCGTTTTTTATTTATAAAATATAATTACTTACAATATTTAAAATAATAAAAATATGGTNNNAATTTATACTATAAATTTAATCAATCTAAAATAAAGTATGATATTAATGAATATAGTATTTTATACTATTTTAAGTAATAAAAAATATATATTATTATATACATCGTAAAGGTGTATAATTATATAATATGTAAATATAAGGAGGATAACTATGAATTTTCAACTTAATATACTTAAATTTTTTCAAGGTATTAGAACACCAATATTAAATGCATTATTTCTAATACTAACAATAAGTACAGAAGTGCCAGTAATAATTCTTTTAACTGCTATTACTTACTGGTGTATAAATAAAAAATATGGACAAAAACTACTATTTACATTAATACCAAATATAA
>NZ_CP048741.1:2004608-2015399 GCF_018336475.1 Romboutsia sp. 13368 | reverse complement strand
AGTATTTTATACTATTTTAAGTAACAAAAAATATATATTATTATATACATCGTAAAGGTGTATAATTATATAATATGTAAATATAAGGAGGATAACTATGAATTTTCAACTTAATATACTTAAATTTTTTCAAGGTATTAGAACACCAATATTAAATGCATTATTTCTAATACTAACAATAAGTACAGAAGTGCCAGTAATAATTCTTTTAACTGCTATTACTTACTGGTGTATAAATAAAAAATATGGACAAAAACTACTATTTACATTAATACCAAATATAGTTATAAATACAGGTATAAAAGAATTTGTAAAAGAACCTAGACCAATAGGTGTAGCAGGAATTGAGTCTTTAAGAACTCAAACAGCAACAGGATATTCTTTTCCAAGTGGACATACACAAACAGCAACTACATTTTGGTCTACTTTAATGATTATATTTAAGAAAAAATTGATTTATATATTAGGAACAATAATAATATTAGGCGTAGGTATATCAAGATTATATCTTGGAGTTCATTGGCCAGTAGATGTAATATTTGGTTGGATATTTGGAATAGTTTTTACAGTGATATTTGCTAAATTATTTGATATAGTAGATGAAAGTAAAAATTATAAAATATTATTTTTAGTTTTAATACYATTTATATTATTTATTTTTATATTAAAAAGTGAATCATATCTAAAGATTTTAGGACTATTATTAGGTTTAATAATAGGATATATAATTGAAGATAAATTTATAAAATTTAAAACTATAAATGATTATAAGAATGAAGAGGATTCTAATTATAAAGTAAATAACAATAAAAATTATATAGTTAAATGTGCATATAGATTTATATTAGGTATAATTACTCTAGGATTTTTATATTTAGTACTAGATTATGTAATGCCAGAAAATGCAATACTTAGTTCGATAAAATACTTAATAGTATCTTTATATGCAATAGCAGGTGTACCTGCATTATTTAAAGTAGTGAAACTTGATTAAAAATAAAAAATAGAGGTGTGACAATTTGAAAAAAGTAGTTGTAATAGGAGCAGGAGCAGCAGGAATGATGGCAGCAGCAACTGCAGCAAATAGAGGATTAGATGTAACTTTAATAGAGAAAAATCATAGAGTCGGAAGAAAAATACTTATAACAGGAAAAGGAAGATGTAATATAACTAATGACTGTGATATAGAAGAACTTATAGAAAATGTTCCAACTAACGGAAAGTTTTTATATAGTGCCTTTTATACATTTACAAATACAGATGTTATTGAAATGTTTAATAAACTTGGAGTAGAGACAAAAACTGAAAGGGGAAAGAGGGTATTCCCTGCAAGTGATAAGGCACATGACATAGCTAATGCCCTTGAAAAAATGGTAAAAAGCCAAAAAGTAAAAATACTTCTTAACACTAAAGTAGATAAGATAATATCCAAAGAAAATAAAGTAGAAAAAGTAATATTAGATAATAAAAAGGAAATACTATGTGATAGTGTAATAATTGCAACAGGAGGACTTAGTTATCCTTTAACTGGTTCAACAGGTGATGGATATAAATTTGCAAAGAGTTTAGGGCATAAGATAATAGAAACTAAACCATCATTAATAGGAATGGAAGTACAAGAGGAATTTGTAAAAGACATTGGTAAATTATCTCTTAGAAATATTGCAATATGTGTATACAATAGTAAAAATAAAAAAATATATGATGATTTTGGAGAACTTGAATTTACAAAATACGGAATAGATGGACCGGTTATAAAGTCAGCTAGTTGTAGAATGAAGGATACTACTAAAGAAAATTACAAAATAGTATTAGATTTAAAACCAGCACTAGATGAAGAAAAATTAGATAAAAGAATTCAAAGAGATTTTCAAAAGTACACTAACAAGAAATTTGAAAATGCACTAGATGATTTATTACCTAAAAAATTAATACCAATAATAATAAACCTAAGTAAAATAGATAAAAATACAGTAGTTCATCAAATATCAAGAGAACAAAGAAAATCTTTAGTTCATTTACTTAAGAATATAACTTTAACAGTAAAAAGATATAGACCAATAGAAGAAGCTATAATAACTTCTGGTGGAATAAAGGTAAGTGAAATAAATTCAAGTACTATGGAATCTAAGTTAATAGAAGGTCTTTTCTTTGCTGGAGAAGTTATAGATGTAGATGCATATACAGGAGGATTTAACCTTCAAATAGCATTTTCAACAGGATATTTAGCGGGATATTATTGTTAGTAGAATATTGTACAAATGTAAAAGATTACCGAGAATTAAAAATATTAAAGTCCATATAATACTACCAAGAAACAAAATTATTTAGAAAGAAGGTAATCAACAATGTCAAACAACAACAATAATAATCAAAAAGTAGTTCCACAAGCTAAACAAGCTTTAAATCAAATGAAATTAGAAATAGCTAATGAATTAGGTATGAGTAACTACCAACAAATGGACAAAGGAAACTTAACAGCTAGAGAAAATGGATATGTAGGTGGATACATGACTAAAAAATTAGTTGAAATGGCTGAACAACAAATGGCTGGTAAACAACAACAATAATAANNACAATAATAATTACAGTGTAATAATAGAGATAGCCCTATAAATTTATAGGGCTATTATTTATTTCATGGTAATAAAATATTTTTTTATGGACAAAATACAAAAGAATATATATATAAGGAGTAGTGATACATATGGCTGGAGTTAACTTTGAAGAAATAAAAACTAAATTCATAAATGCAGACTTAGATGAAAAAATACGTATTTACACAACAACAGAAGGATTATCAGTAGCACAATTTAGAGAATTATTAAAATATTATCCTATACAACATCTATCAAAGCTAGAAAAAGCTTTAGGATAARAKTTATATAGAAAAANTTAAAAAGAAGTCGAAAGACTTCTTTTTAATTTAAATTGGTTTTATGTACATAGTTATAAATTCTTTCATTACCTAAATCTATAGACTGCGTAGTTATATATTTTATAATACCATCGACATCACAACTGTTTAAATACTCAAGAGGAATTGATAATGCATATCCAGATGAATCAAGTAAATTTTTAAGCTTTATCCTTTGAGGAATACTAGGTTTTTCTGGAGTAGTTTTAAATCTCTTCTTTTTACTTTCAGATAAGTTTTCATTTTGGATATCTATTAGTTTTGCTATGTAAGATGTATATGATTCCTTAAATTCATTTTCAGATAATATATCTTCATTTAATATATCACTTATAAATCCATTAGATAAAATATTTTCAACAAATTTATCAGCTGTTAATTTTCCTGTTGTAATTCCTTTTTGATATTTTCTAAGTACTTTTTTTGTATAGTTGTAAATTTTACTACGAGTTTCTAGATCTAGTTGATCGATTTGCATGAAAACACCCCTTTTTTATATGTTTAGAAAACTCACTATTTTTATTATTGTCAAGTATAAAAAATAATATAATTGTAAAAATTAGAAATATAAAATAAATTTGGAGGTTTTGATATGATTAACGGCTTAATAAAGCTTTTTTATTCTGAAGTTGTAAAAGGTAATATGAAAAAAATGCCTAAAGGAGAATACTCTTTAAAGGATGAATATAAAGGAATAAAAAATTTAACTTTTAAAATAGATAATATAGCCTTAAAATCTATAAAATTTATGTTAGGTTTGACTATACTTATATTATCATTTGAGATTAATACAATACTAGGTATAGGTGTATTTTTGATAGAATTTTTATATATTGTTTATAAAAAAAGCTTAGAGAAACACGTTTTAGATAAGATAAAAAACTTTAAAGATAATATAGAATTTCCCACATTAGATATATTAAGTGAAAAAGGTAAATCCGGTATAAATATACTTATAATTTTTTTGATACTAGGAATTACAACAAAGTTTAATTGGGCAATAGTACTTAGCTTTACAGTTGTTTTTTTATTTACTATAAAAGATATATATAGTAATATTAAATAAATGACTAAATAGGGGGAGTGCTATGATGTTTGATATGATGTTTGATAATATGGAAAATTATAAAATGAAAAACCTTGTTGATATATCAACTATGGTAACTCAATCATTAAACTTTTTTGAGATAAAAGATAAAATAATAGAAAAAATGCTTGAGGTAGTTCACCCCACTAAATCATGTGTGAACTTATTTTATAATAATAACTATAAGTATGCATATTTAGTATGTTCGGAAACTTTAGATAAGGTACCAGATTTATATGATGTGAAAACTCCAAGAGGAATTAGAATAGATTTTAATGAATATCCAAGATATATACATGAAGCAGTAGAAAAAAAACAAATAATTTATATAGAAAATATATTTGAGGATGAAAGAGCTATAGATGAAAGAGAATTAGCTAAAACAGAAGGATATGTTGGACGGATTGTATTTCCTCTAGTTGTAAATTATAATGTAGTTGGATTTATGACTTGTTTTTTAACTAATGAAGATAAAATAAATCAGTATGATATAGATTTTATATCATCAGTTGCATCTCTTATAAGTTTATCTATTGATATAACTATGAAAAATAATAATAATCACATGTTAGTACTTAAGTTAAGAGGTGCTATTAGCTCTATAAATGAAGCAACTGAGAAACTTTATTTTAATAATAATATAAGTGAATTTTTAGATCATTTAAGTAAACAAGCCTGTCATGTAACAAATAGTAAAGAGGCTATAATAATAACCGAAAAATCAAAAGATAAGAAAAAAATATTTAGTTGTTATAGTATAGAAGGAAAAAATCAAACTAATATATATCCTACAATAGGAAAAATATTATCTCAAGATTCTATAGGTGCATATTGTAATGAAAATAAATTAGATAACAAAGAAATAAATAGTTATATATATTATAAAATTAAAGACAAAGATAGTAAATCTGTTATAGGTTACATAGTATGTGCAAATAGCTCTAAATATACAGAAGATGATTTGAATATATTAAGTATACTAGCAAGGCAACTTTCTGTAGCACTTAAATTATATCAATACAATTTAGTTGAAATAAAGCATAAAATTGTTGAGAATGAACTAGATGTATTGAATAAACAGCAAAAACTTATAATGAATGAAAGTAAAATAAAATATGGACTAGACAATGAATTGAATTTTTATCATAGACCAGCTAAGGTAGTAGGTGGAGATTTTTATTCTGCACTTAAACTAGATGATGAAAAAATAGTATGTATATTAGCTGACGTAATGGGGCATGGTATAGTTTCAAACTATGTAGTAGCAATTATAAAAGGTGCATTTAAAGTACTTGCAAGAACTTGTAATTCTCCAGGTGAAATAATGACAAATTTAAATGATATGTTATATGATGAATTTGATAAAATGGGAATATTCACTACTTGTTTAGTAGGTATGATTGATACTAAAAAAAATACAATAACTATATCTAATGCAGGACATTATAGCCCAATTGTAATAAAAAAAGATGCGTCAATAAAGAGAGATTTAAATTGTAAAAAAGGAATACCAATAGGTGTTTTAGAAAATGTAACATATGAAAATAATGTATTACATTTAGATGAGTGCAGTATGGTTTGTATGTATACAGATGGAATACTAGAAATAAAAAATAAATTAAAAGAAGAATACGGAGTATCAAGACTAGAAAGTTTTATGCAAAAAAACTATACATATAGTCAAGAACTTATAGTAGAAAATTTAAAAGCTGAAATTAAAAAGTTTTCAGAAAAAGAAAATTATGATGATGATATATTAATAGTTATGCTTAAAAATAACTAAGGGGAGAAAAACATGAGTACAGAGATTTTAATAATAAACGGAAGTCCAAGAAAAAATAAAAATTGTTTTAAAATATCTGAGCAAATATCAAAAACTTTAACTGAAAATAATATATCCAATAAAATATTTAATATTTATGATATGAATATTGAATATTGTACAGCATGTGGTTTTTGTGAAAAAACTGGATATTGTAAATTTAAAGATGATATGACACCTATGTATGAAATGTTTGATAAAGCTAAGGGCGTTATAGTTATAAGTCCTGTTAATTTTGATTCTATAACTGCAAAATTAAAAACACTTGTAGATAGAACACAAGCAATTTATGCTAGTAAATACATATTAAAAAAACCTTCAATAGATAGAAATAAAAATAGAATAGGAATGTATATTGCAGTAGGAGGCTCTACACCATATGAAACTCAATTTATGGGTGGACAAATAGTAATGGACTTTTTCTTTAAAAGTGTAAATAATAAATTAAAGTATAATATTTATTTAAATAGTACAGATAAATTAACTTATGAAGAAAATACAGAGTTTAAAAATATACTAAATGAAAATTTAAATAATTATATAAATGATATAAAAGAGCTTGATTAAACAAGCTCTTTTTAAGCAAAAAAATAAGGAGGAACTTATGTTAAGATACTTAACAAGTGGAGAATCACATGGAAAAAGCTTAATATCAATATTAGATGGAATACCTGCAAATATTGAATTAAATATAGATGAAATAAATGCTGAATTAAAAAAGCGACAAGGTGGATATGGTCGTGGTGGAAGAATGAAAATAGAGCAGGATAAGATAAATATCCTAGGTGGAGTTAGAGGTAAAATAACTTTAGGTGGACCTATATCTATAGAAATAAAAAATAAGGATTATGAAAATTGGATATCATATATGAATCCAATAGAAGATGTAGACTTTGAAACTAAAAAAGTTAATAATGTTAGACCAGGACATGCAGATTTAGTTGGATGTTTAAAATATGATTTTACAGATGCTAGAAATGTTCTTGAAAGATCAAGTGCAAGAGAAACTGCAAGTAAGGTAGCAGTAGGTGCAATATGTAAGCAAGTTTTAAAAAATTTTGATATAGATTTTACTTCACATGTAGTTCAAATTGGAAGTATAAAAGATAATAATATTTATGAATTTGATTACATAAAAGAAAATGTAGATAAAAGTGAAGTTAGATGCGTAAATAAAGAAGTTGAAAAAAAAATAATAAAAGAAATAGATAAAGTAAAAAGCGAAGGTGACACATTAGGTGGTATAGTTGAAATAAGAGTTAAAAACTTAATACCAGGACTAGGGTCATATACTCAATTTGATAAAAAAATAGATGGGGAATTAGCAATGCACCTAATGAGTGTACAAGCTATAAAAGGTGTAGAAATAGGTATAGGATTTGATGTTGCAAATAATCCAGGTTCTTCTGTAATGGATGAAATATATTATGACACTGAAGGTGGAATTCAAAGAAAAACAAATAGATTAGGTGGTATAGAAGGGGGAATGACAACTGGAGAAGAAGTTTTAATAAGATGTGCTATGAAACCAATCCCAACTCTTTACAAGCCTCTTAATTCTATAAATATAAATACCTTAGAAAATTATAGTGCAAGTATTGAACGTTCGGATAATTGTGCAGTACCAGCTTGTAGTGTTGTTTGTGAAAATGTAGTTGCATTTGTTATATGTAAATATTTACTACATAAAATAGGTGGGGATAATTTAGCTGATTTAAAATCAAATTATAACTCTTATGTAAAAAGGTTAGGAGATAGAGGATGGAAAAAATAATAAATAATGTTTGTAATATAGTAATAGATACTAGTTATAATAATTTTACAGAATCAGTTTATGAGTTTAATAAGAAAAATATTGAAGATTTAACTAAAATTAATATAAATGAAATATATGATGAAGTACTAATTATAAGCGACAATAATGTTTATAAACATCAGCTTGATAATTTTATAAATAACATAAAAATAAAAATGGTCTATGAATATATAGTTCCAGCTGGTGAGGATTCAAAATCTTTATCAGTATATGAAGAAATAATAAAGTATTGTATAAGAATAAACTTATCTAGAAAATCACTTATAATAGCTTTAGGTGGTGGAGTAGTTGGAGACTTAGCAGGCTTTATATCATCTACATACATGAGAGGGATAGATGTTTGTCAAATACCAACAAGTTTACTAGCTCAAGTAGATTCATCTGTAGGTGGAAAGACAGGTATAAATATAGGAAACTTAAAAAATATAATAGGAACTTTCTATCAACCTAAATTTACTTATATAAATATAGATGCACTAAAAACATTGCCACATGATGAATTTATATCTGGAATGGCAGAAGTTATAAAATACAGCATAATATATGATTATGATTTCTTAGATTATCTTATAGATAATGTTGAGAAAATACTTAATAAAGATAATGAAATTCTACAATATGTAGTGAAAAAATGTATAGAGATAAAAGCGGATATAGTTTCTCAGGATGAAAAAGAAGGTGGACTTAGAAAAATATTAAACTTTGGACATACCTTTGGTCATGGAGTTGAAAAACTTTGTAAAATAAGCCATGGAAAAGCAGTAAGTATAGGTATGAACATGGCATTTAAGCTATCATTAGAAAAAGGCTATATAGATGAAAGTTATTATAATAAGTTTACAAAGATATGCGAAGAGTTTGATTTACCATTAACATTTAATATAAATATAGATGAAGATAATAAAATTTCAGAAGAAGATAAGGATAAAATAAATAAAGAAATACTTGAAATAATGAAAAATGATAAGAAGAATAGTTTTGGAAAAATAAACTTAATACTCCCAATAGGAATTGGAAAAGTTGAAATTATTGATAATATAGATGAATATGAAATATTAAACATAATAAAGGGGGCAAATAATGCTTAAAGGAAGCTTTGAACTTATAGGCGATAAATCTATATCGCATAGAGCTATAATGTTTTCATCAATATCAAAAGGTCATAATAAAATAAGCAACTTCTTAATGGGCGAGGATTGTTTAAGTACAATATCTTGTTTTAGAAAAATGGGGGTTGATATACAAATAGATGGAAAAGACGTATATGTTAAAGGAAATGGACTATATGGACTTCAAAGACCTAATGAAATATTAGATGTAGGAAATTCGGGAACTACAATAAGGCTTATGATGGGAATACTTGCAGGAAATAATTTTGATGCAACTTTAATTGGCGATAACTCTATAGGTAAAAGGCCTATGAAAAGAGTAACGGATCCATTAAGACTTATGGGATGTAATATAGAAGGAAAAGATGATGCAAACTATACACCTATAAAAATATATGGTGGAAATCTAAAATCTATAGATTATCATATGCCTGTGGCATCAGCTCAAGTAAAGTCAGCTTTAATACTTGCTAGTCTTTATGCAAATGATACTAGTTTTATACATGAAAAAACTAGAAGTAGAAATCATACAGAGATAATGTTAAAGTCATTTGGAGCAGACATAAATGTAGAAGATTTAAAAATAAGTATAAATCCAGTAAGTGAGTTATTTAGCCAGGATATATATGTACCTGGAGATATATCATCAGCTGCTTTTATAATAGTTTCAGCACTAATAACTAAAGGTTCAGAAGTTATTATAAAAAATGTTGGGTTAAATGAAACAAGAACTGGGATAATAGATGTAGTTAAGAATATGAATGGAAATATAGAAATAATAAATGAAAGATTAGTTGGCGGAGAACTAGTAGGAGATTTATTAGTTAGATATAGTCCTAATTTATATGCAACTACAATAGATAAAGATATAATTCCTAGACTTATAGATGAAATTCCTGTAATAGCAGTTCTTGCTACACAAGCAGAAGGAACTACTATAATAAAAGATGCACATGAACTAAAAGTAAAAGAAAGCAATAGAATAAAAGCTATGGTAGATAACTTAAAAATATTAGGTGCAGATATAGAAGAGTTAGAAGATGGTATGATAATAAAAGGAAAGGCTAAATTAAATGGTGGAAATATAACTACCTTTAAAGATCATAGAATAGCAATGGCATTTTCAACTTTAAACTTAATATCTGATGGAAAAATTATTTTGGATAATGAAGACTGTATAAATATATCATTTCCTGGATATTTTGACCTTATAAAGAAATTATCTAAATAACAATAAATTACAAAATTAAAAAAGTATAAAAATAGATTAAAATTATTAAAATAATATAAATAATTTTTTAAAATAAATATATTGAATTACCAAAATATATGAATGATTTTATTAGCTAATAAAGATAATAAAATCATTTGATTTATTGTTAAATATTATATATAATGTATCATGTATACATAAGATTAGGAGGAATTTAAGATGAAATTACCAATAGCATTATCTAATAGACATGTTCACTTAAGCCAAGCAGACATAGAAGCATTATTCGGTGCAGGACATGAGTTAACTCATTTTAAACCATTATCTCAACCAGGACAATATGCTTGTGAAGAAAAAGTTGACTTAGTAGGACCTAAAGGTACTATAAAAGGAGTTAGAGTTTTAGGACCAGCTAGACCTAACACACAAGTTGAAATATCTTTAGCAGATGGATTTGCTTTAGGAGTAAAAGCTCCAATAAAAGAATCTGGTGATATAGCAGGAACTCCAGGAATAAAATTAGTAGGTCCAGCAGGAGAAGTTGAAATATCAGAAGGTGTTATAGTTGCTTCTAGACATATACATATGAGTTTAGAAGATGCAGCTAGATTTGGTGTAGAAGATAAGCAAATAGTAAAAGTTAGAACTTTCGGACCAAGAGCAGTAGTATTCGAAAATGTATTAGTTAGAGCTAATGCTAACTTCGCTTTAGAAATGCATGTAGACGTTGAAGAAGGAAATGCTGCAGGTGTTAGAAATGGTGAAGAAGTAGAATTAATAGCTGAATAATTATAGATATTTATAATAAAAAGAACGAATTATTTAAG
>NZ_CP048741.1:2004510-2004600 GCF_018336475.1 Romboutsia sp. 13368 | reverse complement strand
ATTTTTATCATAATTACGATATTCTACTCCATAATTATACATTTGTTCTAATAAAGGAATCATCTTTTTACCCATTTCAGTTAAACTATA
>NZ_CP048741.1:2004371-2004488 GCF_018336475.1 Romboutsia sp. 13368 | reverse complement strand
GCAAAGAYCTTTCTATTTATAAGACCATCCTCCTCTAAACTTCTGAGTTGATTTGTAAGCATTTTTTGAGTTACTTCAGGTAACTTTCTTTTAATTTCACTAAATCTAAGGCTTCCT
>NZ_CP048741.1:2003209-2004366 GCF_018336475.1 Romboutsia sp. 13368 | reverse complement strand
GTGAAGAAGTAGAATTAATAGCTGAATAATTATAGATATTTATAATAAAAAGAACGAATTATTTAAGATTCGTTCTTTTCTTTTTTCTGATTTTTATAATAGTCAATCATATAATCATATATTTGTTCCATTATAGATAATATTTTTAACCCAAAACTTCGAATTATATAAAATTAGCTATAACAAAAATAGTATCAATAAAATATACAGTATATAAAAATATACTTAAATATTCTACATATTAAGAAAGTGATTACTTGTTAAGCTTAATATAAAAACATTCATTATTATTAATATATAAATACTAATAATAATGAATGTTTTAAATGTTAATTATAAATAATATTCATAAAGTAAGTTTATATGATTTATATAATGTGGTAAAATATTGTAGAAATAACAATGAAATTATCAAAAGGAGAATTTATAATGAATAATAAAATAGCGAACATGATAGATCATACAATATTAAAAGCTACAGCAACTAAAGAAGATGTAGTTAAAATATGTAATGAAGCAAAAGAATATGGATTTTTCTCAGTTTGTATAAATCCAGCAAATATAGAGTTAGCAAAAGAAGAACTAAAAGGAAGCGACGTTAAGGTATGTACAGTTATAGGTTTCCCTCTAGGTGCAAATACTTCAGCTGTTAAAGCATTTGAAACTAAAGATGCAATAGCTAAAGGTGCAGATGAAGTAGATATGGTTATAAACATAGGTGCATTAAAAGATAAAAACTACGACTTAGTATATGAAGATATAAAAGCAGTAGTAGATGCAGCTAATAAAGAAGCTTTAGTTAAGGTTATAATAGAAACTTGTTACTTAACTGATGAAGAAAAGAAAATAGCTTGTGAACTTGCAGTTAAAGCTGGTACTGATTATGTAAAAACCTCTACAGGATTCGGAACAGGTGGTTCTACGCCAACTGACATAAAACTTATGAGAGAAACTGTTGGAGAAAACATAGGAGTAAAAGCATCTGGTGGAGTTAGATGCCAAGATGATGCAGTTAAAGTAATAGAAGCTGGAGCATCTAGAATAGGAGCAAGTGCATCAGTTGCAATAGCAAATGGAGATAAGTCATCTAATGGAGATTATTAATCTTTATAAAAACTTAATGATTAAGTTACATTTTTAAGGGTATTTAATATATA
>NZ_CP048741.1:1996254-2003079 GCF_018336475.1 Romboutsia sp. 13368 | reverse complement strand
ATCTAACGCTACATAATAAAGGAGGAATCTATAATAATTTGTAGAATATCCTTTATTATGTAATTAATACATAACAATTGCATGTATATGAAATTGTACTGATTAGTACATTGTATTCAATATGCAAATGTTTAAATATTTAATATTTAAAATATGTAGGAGTAATATTAAGGAGGAATACACATTATGGCTAAATTCATGAAAACTGTTGATGGAAATACAGCTGCTGCACACGTTGCGTATGCATTTACTGATGTAGCTGCTATATTCCCAATAACTCCATCTTCAAACATGGCAGAAGCAGTTGACGACTGGTCAGCTCAAGGAAGAAAAAATATATTCGGACAAAAAGTTAGTGTTGTAGAAATGCAATCAGAAGCAGGTGCTGCTGGAGCATTCCATGGTTCATTACAAGCAGGTGCTTTAACAACTACATTCACTGCATCTCAAGGTTTATTATTAATGTTACCTAATATGTATAAGGTTGCTGGAGGATTACTTCCAGGAGTATTCCACGTAAGTGCTCGTGCTCTTGCTACTTCAGCATTATCAATATTTGGTGACCATCAAGACGTTATGGCAGCAAGACAAACTGGATGTGTATTATTAGCTTCAGGTTCTGTTCAAGAAGTTGCTGATATAGCACCAGTTGCACATTTAGCTGCGATAGAAGGTAAATTACCTTTCATACATTTCTTCGATGGATTTAGAACATCACATGAAATACAAAAAGTTGAATTATTAGAATACAGTGACTATGCGTCATTATTAAATATGGAAGCTGTTAAAGAATTCAGAGATAGTGCTTTATCTCCAAACCACCCAGTAACTCGTGGTACAGCTCAAAATGATGATATATACTTCCAAACAAGAGAAGCAGCAAACAAATACTACAATAATATAGTAGGTGTAGTTGAAAAATACATGGCTAAAATGTCTGAATTAACAGGAAGACACCATGGATTATTCAATTACTATGGAGATGAAAATGCAAAGAACATAATAGTAGCTATGGGATCTGTTACAGAAACTATAGAAGAAACTATAGACTTCTTAAATGCACAAGGTGGAAGTTATGGTTTAGTTAAAGTTCATTTATATAGACCATTCTCTAATAAGCACTTATTAGAAGCTATACCACAATCAGCAGAAAGAATATGTGTACTTGATAGAACTAAGGAACCAGGTTCAACAGGTGAACCATTATACTTAGATGTACGTAATGCATTCTTTGATGTTGAAAATGCACCAATGATAATAGGTGGAAGATACGGATTAGGATCAAAAGATGTTACTCCTACAGATATAAAAACTGTATTTGATAACTTAACATCAGAAAAACCTAAGAACAACTTCACATTAGGTATAATAGATGATGTTACAAATACTTCATTAGAAAAATCTGAATCAATAAAAATAGCTCAACCAGGAACTGTAAGATGTAAGTTCTGGGGATTAGGATCTGACGGTACAGTTGGAGCTAACAAGCAAGCTATAAAAATAATAGGAGATAATACAGATAAATATGCTCAAGCTTACTTTGCATATGACTCTAAAAAATCTGGTGGTATAACAATGTCTCACTTAAGATTTGGAGATGCTCCTATAAGATCAACTTACTTAATAGATGAAGCTGATTATATAGCTTGTCATAACCAAGCATATGTTAACCAATACGACTTATTAAAAGGACTTAAAGAAGGTGGAGTATTCGTACTTAACACTATATGGTCTCAAGAAGAATTAGAAGCAAACTTACCAGCTAAAATGAAGAAATTCATATCTGATAACAATATAAACTTCTATACTGTTAATGCTACTAAGATAGCTCAAGAAATAGGTCTTGGAAACAGAATAAACATGATAATGCAATCTGCATTCTTCAAGTTAGCTGCAATAATACCTGAAACTGAAGCAGTAGAATACTTAAAAGATTCTATAAAGAAAGCTTACGGTAAAAAAGGTGAAAAAGTTGTTAATATGAACTTTGAAGCTGTTGAAGCAGGATTAAATGCTTTAGTTAAGATAGATGTTCCAGCTTCTTGGTCTAATGCTCAAGAATTAGAAATGGCAGTAGATTCAGATGAACCAGACTTCATCAAAAACATATTAAGACCAATAAATGCACAAGAAGGTAACAGCTTACCAGTAAGTACATTTAACGGTATGGAAGATGGTACATTCCCAGCTGGTACTGCAGCATACGAAAAGCGTGGAGTAGGTGTTAATGTTCCAGAATGGTTAGTTGATAACTGTATACAATGTAACCAATGTGCATATGTATGTCCTCATGCATGTATAAGACCAGTATTAGTAAATGAAGAAGAAGCAAATAATGCTCCAGAAAACTTCAATACTAAGAAGGCTATAGGTAAAGGATTTGAAGGATTACAATACAGAATGCAAGTAAGTCCAATGGACTGTACAGGATGTGGAAACTGTGCTGACATATGTCCAGCTAAGCAAAAAGCTTTAGTTATGAAGCCTCTTGATACTCAAGAAGTAGAAGTAGAAAACTGGGCGTTTGCAGTTGACACTACTAAAGTTGCTCCTAAAGGAGATATAGTTGCACCAACTACAGTTAAGGGAAGTCAATTTAGACAACCACTTATAGAATTCTCAGGTGCTTGTGCAGGATGTGGGGAAACTCCATACATCAAGTTAGTTACTCAATTATTTGGAGATAGAATGATGATAGCAAATGCTACAGGATGTTCTTCTATATGGGGAGGATCTGCTCCATCAACTCCATACACAGTTAACCATGAAGGTAAAGGTCCATCTTGGGCAAACTCATTATTCGAAGACAATGCTGAATTCGGATACGGAATGATGCTTGGTGTTAAGCAAATGAGAAATAAAATAGCTGAAACTATGGAAACTTTATTAACTATGGATATATGTGAAAATGGTAAAGCTGCATTTACAGCATGGTTAGAAGCAAAAGAAGATGGTGAAGCTTCTAAAGCTGCTAGTGAAAAAGTACTAGAAGTATTAGCTGGATCATGTTCTTGTGAAGATGAAGAAATAAAAGCATTATTATCTGAAATAGAATTAAGAAAAGATTACCTAGTTAAGAGATCTCAATGGATACTTGGAGGAGATGGATGGGCTTATGACATCGGTTACGGTGGATTAGATCACGTTCTTGCTTCAGGTGAAAATGTAAACGTACTTGTATTTGATACAGAAATCTACTCAAATACAGGAGGTCAAGCTTCTAAGTCAACTCCAGTTGCTGCAATGGCTAAGTTCGCTGCTGCTGGTAAGAGAGCTAAGAAAAAAGACTTAGGTATGATGGCTATGAGCTACGGAAACGTATATGTTGCTCAAGTTGGTATGGGTGCAGATAAGAACCAATTAATGAAGGCTATAGTTGAAGCTGAAAAGCATGACGGACCATCATTAATAATAGCTTACTCTCCATGTATATCTCACGGAATAAAAGAAGGTATGGGTAGAGCTCAAGCTAACATAGAAAAAGCTGTTAAAGCTGGATACTGGCATTTATACAGATACAACCCACAATTAAAAGAACAAGGAAAGAATCCTTTCACTTTAGATTCTAAAGAACCTACTGAAAGCTTCAGAGATTTCTTAATGGGTCAAGTAAGATATGCTGCTATAGCGAAACAATACCCAGAAGTAGCTGAAGAATTATTCAATATGGCTGAAGAACAAGCTACTGAAAGGTACAACAACTATAAGAGATTAGCTAACAATTATGAATTAGNATAAGGGATGGACAAATTTTGTCCATCCCTTTTATTGTAAGTGTGATACAATATATAGTAGTAATAATATCTAGAGGAGTTATGGAGGAATATGGAAAAACAAGTTAAATATTTAAAAGTATTATCAAAGCAATATCCAAATATATCAAAAGCTAGTACAGAAATTATAAATTTAGAAGCTATTCTTAATCTACCTAAAGGAACAGAACATTTTATAAGTGATATTCACGGTGAGTATGAATCATTTGTACATGTACTAAAAAATGGTTCTGGAGTTATAAAAAGAAAAATAGAAGAATTATTTTCAAGTAGTATAAGAGAATCTGAAAAAAAGACATTAGCAACTTTAGTATATTATCCAGAAAAGAAATTAGAACTAATAGAAAAAGAAGAAGAAAATATAGAAGATTTCTATAGAATATACATATATAGATTAGTGGAGTTATGTAGATATGCAGCAAGCAAATATACTAGGTCTAAAGTAAGAAAGCTTCTGCCAGAAGATTTTAAGTATATAATAGAAGAATTATTAAACGAAAATGTAGAACAAGTACACAAGCAAAATTATTATAAAAGTATAGTAGATACAATTATAAGTATAGATAGAGCAAAAGAATTTGTAATTGCTATATCAAAAGTTATACAAATGTTAGTGGTAGATAGGCTTCATATAGTTGGAGATATATATGATAGAGGACCTAGACCTGATATAGTTATGGACAAATTAATGGACTATCACTCAGTAGATATACAATGGGGGAATCATGATATACTATGGATGGGAGCTGCAAGTGGAGAAAAAACTTGTATAGCAAATGCCCTTAGAATATCAGCTAGATATTCTAATTTAGATATAATAGAAGATATATATGGAATAAATTTACTACCACTTGCAACTTTTGCACTAGAAACTTATAAGGATGATCCGTGTACATGTTTTATTCCAAAAGGAAGTTCTGGAGATACTTCAACTAAGGAAAAATCACTAATAGCAAAAATGCATAAGGCTATAAGTATTATTCAGTTTAAACTTGAAGGTCAAGTTATTAAGAGAAGACCAGAATTTGAAATGGATCATAGGTTACTTTTAAATAATATAAACTATGATGAAGGTACAATAAATATAAAGGGAAAAGTATATAAATTAAAAGATACTAAGTTCCCTACTATAGATCCAAAGAATCCATATAAGTTAACTAAAGAAGAGGAAAATGTAATTGATAAACTAGTATCTTCGTTTAAAAATAGTGAAAAGTTACAGAAACACGTATCATTTTTATTCTCAAAAGGAAGCATATATTTAGTATGTAATGATAATTTATTAATACATGGATGTGTTCCTTTAAACGAAGATAAAAGTTTTATGACAATGAAACTACAAGGAATAGAGTATAGTGGTAAAGATTTAATGGATAAAATGGAAACTTTAGCTAGAGAGGGTTATTTCTTTAAAGAAAAGAGCAATCAAAAACAATATGGTATGGATATAATGTGGTATCTATGGACTGGAAAGTGTTCTTCATTATTTGGTAAAGATGATATGACAACATTTGAAAGACACTTTATAGCAGAAAAGGAAACTCATAAAGAAAATAAAAATCCATATTTTACCCTAAGAGAATATGAAGATGTATGCATTAGACTATTTGATGAATTTGGATTAGATATAAATGAATCACATATAATAAATGGACATGTTCCTGTAGAAAGTAAAAATGGAGAAAGTCCAATAAAGGCTAATGGAAGAATAATCGCAATAGATGGTGGTTTCTCAAGAGCATATCAACCTAAAACTGGAATAGCAGGATATACACTAATATATAATTCTCAAAGTTTACAGCTTGTTTCACATGAGCCATTTACATCGACTGAAGAAGCTATAGTAAATGAAAGTGATATATTATCAACTACAATGCTAGTTGAGCATAAATTAAGTAGAAAAAATGTAAAAGATACGGATGCAGGAAGAAAATTATTAGAAGAAGTAAAAGATTTAAAATTACTTTTAATGGCATATAAAAAAGGTCTAATAAAAGAAGAATAAAATGGAATATTTTAACTTTTAATATTGTTGACATGATAGTATAATTAATATAAAATAATATTATAGTAAAATATAATTATAAAGAAATCTATTTAAAGTTAATAAAATGGATTGTTACTGATAGAGCAGGCAATACCTAAATTAAGTTGTATTTTTAGTACCTTAATTTAGGTATTTTTATTTTTAGGGGGACTAGAGACAATGGTAACAATAAAAAAGGTATATAATAACAATGTTATTTTAGCATTTGAAAATAGTAGTAAAAAAGAGATGATATTAACTGGATGTGGAATTGGTTTTAAAAAGAAACCTGATGATATCGTTGATGAAAGTAAAATTGAGAAAAAGTTTGTAATACAAGATAATAATTTTGAAAATAAGGTAAATAAATTAGCAAGTGAAATACCTGAAGAAGTTTTTGGTGCAAGTAGTGCAATAATAGAATATGCAGAAAAAATATTAAATACTAGCCTAGATGAATATATTTATATATCTTTAACTGATCATATATCTTTTGCTCTAAAAAGATATAAAGATAATATGATAGTAAAAAATGAATTATTATCGGAAATTAGGAGAATTCATAAAAAAGAATATGAGATAGGAAAATGGGGATTAGAATATATAAATAAGACTTTTGATGTGAATTTCTCATTAGATGAAGCTGGATTTATAGCCATTCATATTATAAATGCAAACTATAGAGAGTCTACTAATCAATCATGTTTAATAATGAATATAATAAATCAAATACTTAATATAATAAAAAATTATTTTTCTGTAGAATTTATCGAAGATGATATAAATTTTGATAGATTATTAACTCATTTAAAGTTTTTTGCAAAACGATTAATAGATAAAAAAGAATATACAAAGTTTGAAAAAAATGATTTATTAGAGGTAGTTAAAATACAGTATAAAGAAAGCTATGAATGTGCACAAAATATAAAATCATTTATAGAAGATAACTATACTTATAAAATAAATGAAGATGAAGTATTATATTTAACATTACATATTAATAGAGTAATAGAAGTTATAAAATTA
>NZ_CP048741.1:1989838-1996249 GCF_018336475.1 Romboutsia sp. 13368 | reverse complement strand
TTTATAGGATAAGAATAACATTYAGATGTAATACAAAATATATATTATAATAATCAAAGGAGAAAATAAAATGAGCTTTTTTAAAAACTTATTCAAAGGAAACAAAGAACAAGAAGTAAAGAAGGAAGTAATTGCACCATTAACTAATGGAGAGTTAGTAAATATATCACAAGTTCCAGATGAAGTATTTTCAAGTAAAATGATGGGTGATGGATTTGCTATGAAGACTAATGATGGAGTAATAGTATCACCGGTAGAAGGTAAAATAGTTACAATATTCCCAACTAAGCATGCCGTAACTATTGAATCTGTAGATGGAAGAGAAGTATTAATACATTTAGGTGTAGATACAGTAGGATTAAAGGGTGAAGGATTTGAAACTTTTGTAGAAGAAAATCAAGAGGTTAAAGTTGGAGATAAATTAGTTAAAATGGATGTTGAATTCATAGAAAAGAATGCAAAATCTTCAATGCCAATAGTCGTATTTACTAATTTATCAGAAGAAGAAAGTATTAAATTAGTAGAAGGAAACGTAAATGCAGGTGAATTAGGTAAAATAGAAATTGTTAAATAATAATAAAAATTAATAATAGGGGGAAAAGGAAATGCTTCAATATTTACAAAGAATAGGTAAAGCTATAATGCTACCAATAGCAGCATTACCTGTTGCAGGTATATTGCANNNAATGCCAATAGTCGTATTTACTAATTTATCAGAAGAAGAAAGTATTAAATTAGTAGAAGGAAACGTAAATGCAGGTGAATTAGGTAAAATAGAAATTGTTAAATAATAATAAAAATTAATAATAGGGGGAAAAGGAAATGCTTCAATATTTACAAAGAATAGGTAAAGCTATAATGCTACCAATAGCAGCATTACCTGTTGCAGGTATATTACTTGGAGTTGGGGGATCATTAATAAATATAGCTAGTCTTGAAAATGCACCAGCTATATATCAACCATTAATAACTTTCGTAAATATACCAATGATAACTGTAATTTTAAAAATCATGCAAGGTATAGGTGATATAGTATTTGGAAACTTACCAATACTATTTGCAGTAGGTACTGCAGTAGGTCTTGCTAAAAATGATAAGGGTACAGCAGCACTTGCTTCTGTATTTGGATTCTTAATAATGAACCAAGTTATAAGTGTATTATTAGGATTAGGTGCTACACCATTAGGAACATTAGTTGCAGGGGAAGTACCAACACAATATGCACAATATGTAACTACTACATTAGGGATATTTACTCTTAATATGTCAGTGTTTGGAGGAATAATAACTGGTATAGTAACAGCTATCTTACATAATAAATATTATAATATACAATTACCAGCAGTTATAGGATTTTTCTCAGGTTCAAGATTTGTACCTATAGTAGTATCTTTAGCTATGGCAGTTGTAGGTGCATTACTTGCTTATATATGGCCGTTTGTACAAGATGGAATATCAGTAATTGCATTATTTGTTAAAAATGCAGGACCAATAGGAACATTTTTATATGGACTAATAGAAAGAGCTTTAATACCGTTTGGTCTTCATCATATATTCTATACTCCATTTTGGTATGGGTCATTTGTCGATGGACAAGTATTAATAGATGGAACTTGGCAAACAATACAAGGTGCTAACTATGCATACTTTGCTCAATTAAGTAGTATGCAAAGTATAGTTGGTGCAGATGCAGATACTATGTCAACTATAGTTTCAGGAACAACAAGATTTATGACTGGTAAATTCCCGTTCATGATGTTTGGTCTTCCAGCTGCAGCATTAGCAATGTACCATACAGCAGCTTCTAATAAGAAAAAAGTTGTTGGAAGTTTATTGATATCAGCAGCATTTACATCATTTTTAACAGGTATAACTGAGCCATTAGAATTTACATTCTTATTTGTTGCACCTGTATTATATGTAGTTCATTGTATAATGGCAGGTTTATCATTTTTCTTAATGGATATACTTAATGTATTTATAGGTATGACATTCTCAGGGGGGTTAATAGACTTTACTTTATTTGGAATACTTCCTGCAGGAGCTGGAGTTCCAACAAATTGGATAAGAGCAATATTAGTAGGTATAGGATATGCTATAGTTTACTACTTCTTATTTAAAACTTTAATAGTTAAGTTGAATTTAAAAACACCAGGTAGAGAAGGCGATGATGAAGAGGCTAAGCTTTATTCTAAAGCAGACTTCCAAGCTGCTAAAGGTTTAGATAGTAAAGAAACATCAAACAAAGCTAATGCAAAGGATGAAATAATACAAAAAGCTCCAGAAGTTTTAGCTGCGCTAGGTGGAGAAGAAAATGCTGTATCGATTGATGCATGTATAACTAGACTTAGAGTTGAAGTTAAAGATAAATCAAAAGTAGATAAAGATAAGTTAAAAGCATTAGGTGCTGTTGGTGTTGTTGAAGTAGGTAATGGAATACAAGCAATATTTGGTGCTAAAGCAGATGCTTATAGACATGAGATAAATAGAATATTAGGAAGAAGCTAATATAAAAAGGTATGAAATTTTAATTTCATACCTTTTTAATTATTTGAAAAKTGACCCATCAAATTTATGAATATCAGGGTTATAATTGCTAGGAGAAACTCCATATACTTTTTTAAATGCTCTTACAAAACTAGAGTAGTCATTAAATCCACATCCTGAACAAACATCATTCATACTTAATCCTTCAGCTATAAGGGATTTTGCAAGTATAAGTCTTTTTTGAACAACATAGTTATGGATTGAACTGCCTATTTGACTTTTAAACTTTCTCATAAGATAGTATTTACTGATAAAAAACTCCGAAGCTATAGTGTCTATAGATAAATCATTTTCTAAATTAGAATTAATATAATTTAGAACTCCTTCAATAGTTTTATCATACTGTATATCTTCTATGTCTCTATCTTTATTACTACTTAAAAATAATCTATTTATTAAAACCATCAATTGAATAAACAAAGATTCTTTTAAAATTTCACTTCCAAACTCATCATTATTATCACAATTTTGTATATCATTTATAAGAGTTTTTATATTTTCAATAGATTTAATGTTTAATCTAAGTAAATTATAGTTATTTTTTATTGCAATATCAAAGCATGTAAGAAGATTATTATTTGATTTATCATATCTTTTCATAAAATCTTCGTTTAGCCAGATAACTATACGTTCATAATATTTATCTGGATTTACAACGGGTTTATGTATTTCGTTTTTATTTACAAATAAAATATCCCAAGGCTTTAAAATATAAGCCTTTCCTTCTATAAAATAAGTTAAGTCCCCTTCAATTAAAATGACTATTTTACTAAAATCATGGTGATGATATTCGAATTTAATGTCTTTTTTATCCCTAAGATGGAAAATTTTAAAATTATCATTTAAATAACCAACTTTATTATCTATATCTTTCATAATCCACCTACCTTTTAGATAAAATTATAGAGCATTTTTTGCAATATAACAAGCATCTTAAACAATGTACATAATATAATAGTATGAATATAATATTAGAAGAATGAATTAGATAAATAATTACACTTATTAATAATACATACATATGTAAGTGGGAGGGTAAGATAGATGAAGTTAAATGATATATTAAAAGGACTAGATACCGTTAATATAACTGGAGATATGAACATAGATATAACTAACATAGCTTATGATTCAAGAAAAGTTGAAGAAAATACATTATTTATATGTATAAAAGGATTTAATTCAGATGGTCATAAGTATATAGAAAGTGCAATAGAAAAAGGAGCTAAAGCTTTCTTAATTCAAGATGATGTAAATATAGAAGGTTATACCTTTATAAAAGTAGAAGATACAAGAGCAGCTATGGCAAAAGTTGCTGATAATTTTTACAATAATCCATCAAAAGAATTAGACGTTATAGGTGTTACTGGGACTAATGGTAAAACAAGTATAACAACTTTTTTAAGTGAAATATTAAGCTTAAATGATAAAAAAGTAGGTCTTGTAGGTACTATAAAAATATTTGATGGAGATAAGACTGTTGAATCTAGTTCAACAACTCCAGAAAGTGTAGATTTACAAAAACACTTTAAAACTATGCTTAACAATGGATGTGATTATTGTGCAATGGAGGTATCATCTCACTCATTAGTATTAAACAGAGTAGATGAGACAGATTTTAAATTAGGATTATTTACAAACTTAACTCCAGATCACTTAGATTTCCATAAAGACTTAGAAGATTATAGAAATGCAAAAGAAAAATTATTCCATAAAACAACTATGGCGAACATAATAAACATAGATGATGAAGGTGGAGCTAAGATATATGAAAATATAAAATCTTTAAATACACCAGCATATACTTATGGAATAGATAACAAAGCTGACTTTATGGCAAAAGATATAAAGATAGATGCGAGAGGAGTATCTTATACATTAGTAACTCCAACATATGAAGAAGAAATGTTTGTACCAGTACCAGGTAAATTCACAGTTTATAATACTCTAGCAGTAATAGCAGCATGCTATATGTTAAATATACCTAAAGAAGTAGTTAAAGAAGGTTTAGGTAAAACTAAAGGTGTTGCAGGAAGATTTGAAACTATAACTAACGATAAGGGAATAAGTGTTATAGTTGACTATGCTCATACACCAGATGCATTAGAAAATATATTAAATACTGCAAAAGGATTTGCTAAATCTAATATAATAACTGTATTTGGATGTGGTGGAGATAGAGATACTACAAAGAGGCCTTTAATGGGAGAAATAGCTCAAAGATTATCAGATGTATGTATTGTAACTTCAGATAATCCAAGAACTGAAGATCCAAATCTTATAATAGAAGATATATTAAAAGGTTTAGATAAAACTAAAGAAAACTACAGAGTAGTTATAGATAGAAAAGAAGCTATAAAAGAAGCTATAGAAATGGCTCAAAAAGATGATATAGTAATCATAGCCGGAAAAGGACATGAGAACTATCAAATAATAGGAAAAGTTAAACATCATTTTGATGATAAAGAAATAGCACAGGAATTTTTAAATAATAAATAAAAATATAAGGAGATAAATATGAAATCATTTTGGAAAAATTATAAGTCTTCTATAATATTACTAGGAGCTATCTTACTAGGTGGTATTGTAGGTGCGACTATGGGGGAAAAAGCCACAGTTTTAAAACCAATAGGAGATTTATTCTTAAATTTATTATTCATGACATTAGTACCATTAGTATTCTTTAGTGTTACATCTGCCATATCTAATATGGGTGGAGGTATGAGTAGACTAGGTAAGATACTAAAAAGTATAGTTATAGTATTTTTAGGTACAGCACTAGTTGCAGCAGTTATAGGATTAATTGGAGTACTTTTAATGAATCCTACAAAAGGATTAGATACATCATTATTCTCAGATATAATATCATCTGCTAATAATAACTCAACTACAGAACAAGTAGGTTTATTACAACAAATAGTTAATACATTTACAGTTAATGACTTTAACTTATTACTATCTAGATCAAATATGTTACAACTTATTGTATTCTCAATTTTATTTGGTATAGGAACTTTAATGGCTGGAGACGCTGGAAAGCCAATAGCTAAGTTTGTTCAATCAGGTTCAGCAGTTATGATGAAAGTAATAAACATAATAATGATAGCTGCTCCAATAGGTCTTGGATGCTACTTTGCAAATGTTATAGGTGAATTAGGATCACAATTATTATCAGGATACTTAAGAGTGACAGTATTATACTTAATATTAACAGTTGTAATATACTTCGGATTATTTACTTTATATGCATTTATAGCTGGAGGAAAAGACGGAATAAAAGCTTTCTGGGCAAATGCAGTATCTCCAACAGTTACATCATTAGCAACTTGTTCAAGTGCGGCTTCAATACCTGTAAACTTAGATGCAACTAAGAAAATGGGTGTTCCAGCTGACATAGCAGAAACTGTTATACCATTAGGAGCAAATATCCATAAAGATGGTTCAGTTGTAACAGGTGTATTAAAAATAGCATTCTTATTAGGTTTATTAGGAACTGATATGAATAGCGTTGGAATGATGTTAGCTATACTAGGTGTTGCCTTCATAAATGGTGCAGTAATGGGAGCTATACCAGGTGGTGGATTTATGAGTGAAATGTTAATAATAAGTGCATTTGGAATAGATCCAGCATTACTTCCAATAATAGTTGTTATAGGAACAATCTTAGATGCTCCTGCAACATTATTAAACTCAACTGAAAACACAGTATGTGCTATGCTTGTAGCAAGACTTGTTGAAGGTAAAGATTGGTTAAAAAATAAGATAAATAATTAATAGATATGAAAAATAAGAGTGCAATTAGCACTCTTATTTTTTTATTAATAAACTATAAAATATAAAAGAATAAATAAGTTTATTAATTTA
>NZ_CP048741.1:1988430-1988521 GCF_018336475.1 Romboutsia sp. 13368 | reverse complement strand
AGCATATGTAGAAATAGAAAAAGCAAGGTTTGGAGATAAACTTACAGTTTTATACGATATAGATGAGAATATAGAGGCTAAAATTCCTAGT
>NZ_CP048741.1:1983092-1987408 GCF_018336475.1 Romboutsia sp. 13368 | reverse complement strand
TTATAAAAAAACTATAATTATATATATTTATTGATTTATTTTTGGAATTAGTAGCATATACAATAAATATAAGGTTGTTAAAATCTTATTTACATATCTTATATTTTTTCATATCGCACTTTTAAAATTATAATTTAGGGGGGAATTATTATGATTACATTTTTAGCTTGTTTAGCCATTTTAATAGTTGGCTACTTTACTTATGGTTCGTTTGTATCTAAGAGAATAGGCTACAATGATAAAAATGATACACCAGCTGTAAGACTAAATGATGGTGTAGACTTTATACCAATGCCTTGGTATAAAGTATTTTTAATTCAGTTTTTAAACATAGCTGGTACAGGACCTATATTTGGTGCAATTTCAGGGGCATTGTTTGGTCCAGTAGCATTTTTATGGATAACATTTGGGACATTATTTGCTGGAGGAGTACATGATTATTTATCTGGTGTAATATCTATGAAGCACGAGGGTATTTCAGTTTCTGAAATAGTTGGTATTTATCTAGGAAACGGTATGAAAAATATTATGAGGGTATTTTCTGTTATATTATTGGTATTAGTTGGTACAGTATTTATAACATCTCCTGCTGGTCTATTAACTTCTATGACTGGTATTGATAAAATGGTTTGGCTAGCATTGATAGTAATTTATTACATAGTTGCTACTGTATTACCTGTAGATAAAGTAATAGGTAAAATATATCCAATATTTGGTGCTGCACTTCTTGCTATGGCAATAGGTTTAGCTGGTGCTATGATAATAGGACATCTTAATGGATCTATGGAAATGGCAGAAATGACTTTGAATAACTTACATCCTGATAATTTATCTGTATTTCCATTCTTATTTACAACTATAGCTTGTGGTGCATTAAGTGGTTTCCATGCTACACAATCTCCTATGATGGCAAGATGCGTTGGTAGAGAAAGTGAAAGTAAAAGAATATTTTATGGTGCGATGGTTGTAGAAGGTATAGTTGCTTTAATATGGTGTGCTGTTACAATAGCATTCTTTGGTGATTCTTTATCAATACAATCTGCACTAACAGAGTTTGGAGGTCCATCTGGTGTAGTTAATGAAATATCTAAAGGATTATTAGGAACTATAGGATCTATATTAGCATTATTAGGGGTAGTTGCTTGTCCTATAACAAGTGGAGATACAGCATTTAGAAGTGCAAGACTTACTATAGCAGATGCTTTTAAAATAAAGCAATCTAGTTTAAAAAGTAGATTTATGTTAGCGATACCATTATTTGTAGTAGGTATATTTTTAACTACTATAGATTTTAATATAATATGGAGATATTTTGCTTGGTCTAACCAAACATTAGCTACTATATTCTTATGGACTGGTGCTGTATACTTATTAAAAAATAAGAAAAACTATTGGATAGCATGTTTACCTGCTACAATGATGAGCTATGTATGTGTATCTTATATAATACAAGCACCAGAAGGTCTTAGATTATCTTCTACTATAGGAGACTCTGCTGGTATAATATCTGCTATATTGTTATTTGTATGGTTTATGGTAAAAGTAAAGAAAACAAAAGTTAGTGAAAGTGGAGAGTCTGAACTTATATAATGAGCTGTTGTTCATATAAAATAGGCAGTATTGTAGAGATAAGTRATAAACTATAAAATATAAAAGAATAAATAAGTTTATTAATTTAATCTAATTAATAAACCTATTTATTAGAATATAAAAAATGGATAGGTAAATTCCCTATCCATTTCTATATTAAACGTTAAATCTAAATAATATAACATCCCCATCTTTAACTATATATTCTTTACCTTCAAGTCTAACTAATCCTTTTTCTTTAGCAGCAGTCATAGTACCAACTTGTACTAAGTCATTAAATGCTATAGTTTCTGCTCTTATGAATCCTCTTTCTATATCAGAGTGTATCTTACCACCAGCAGCAGGAGCTTTAGTTCCAACTTTTATAGTCCAAGCTCTAACTTCTTGAGGTCCAGCAGTTAAGTAAGATATAAGACCAAGTAATGCATAAGAAGATTTTATTAACTTATCAAGACCAGATTGCTCAAGTCCTAAAGTTTCTAAGAATTCTTTCTTTTCTTCTTCAGTATCAAGTTCAGCTATTTCTGCTTCTATTTGAGCACAAACAACAACAACTTCAGCATTTTCAGTTGCAGCGAATTCTCTTACTTTAGCAACGTATGCATTGTTTTCACCTTCATCAGCTAAATCATCTTCACTTACATTTGTAGCGTATATTACAGGCTTTGATGTAAGTAAGTTTAATGAATCAACGAAAGTTTTTTGGTCATCACTAAAGTCCATAGTTCTAACACATTTACCATCTTCTAAAACAGCCATTATTTCTTTTAAGAATTCAACTTCAGCAGCTACAGATTTATCAGCTTTAGCAGCTTTAGTTGATTTTTGTATTCTTCTATCTAATATCTCTATATCAGAGAATATTAATTCTAAGTTTATAGTTTCTATATCTCTTAAAGGATCAACAGAACCATCAACGTGAACAACATTTCCATCTTCGAAACATCTAACAACGTGAACTATTGCATCAACTTCTCTTATGTGAGATAAGAATTTATTTCCTAAACCTTCACCTTTAGAAGCTCCTCTAACAAGACCAGCTATATCACAGAATTCTATAGCAGTAGGAACTATTTTTTTAGAATCATATAATTCTCTTAATTTTTCTAATCTCTCATCTGGAACAGAAACAACACCAACGTTTGGTTCTATTGTACAGAAAGGATAGTTTGCAGATTCTGCACCTGCTTGCGTTATTGCATTAAATAGTGTACTTTTACCTACATTTGGTAAACCAACTATACCTAATTTCATATATATCGTCCTCTCTTTTGTCAATTTGATTTATAAATTTAAACAACCTAATAAGCTTTGAAATTAGCTTAATAGGCTAGATTATCAAGTTTATTTAATCTTTGTGTAGACATACATTCTAATTATACAACATATATATAATAGATGTAAACTATACAATTATTTACTAGAACTAATAAGGATATTAAATTTTATACTGGGGTTGATTTTATGTTATTTTCTATAATATTATTTTCTTCTTTAGCACTTAGCTTTATACTAAAAGGAAGTTATGAAAATATATTTATAGTTTTGGCAACTATAGCATTTTATAAGCTAATAATAGTAGATAAAAACTATAATAAATTAATTTATGGTGCATTGATTTCATTTATAGGAGTTAATTTAGTTGTATCATTTATATTTAAAGACTATATAGTAATTAAAGATACACAAGCAATACAAGAACAAGAAGAAACTTTAATTTTATTAGTATCAGAGGGAGAAGATAAAAAGTACAATATAAGAGAACGCTCAACACAAATTTACTACGAAGAAGGCTATAAGGCTATTTTTAATGGAATAAATAATTTGCATAATTATAAAAATTATTATAGTAAGTTGGGTTCTAGTGAATTTAAACATAAAGCAAATGAAATATCTGAAAAACTAAGTCATCGTTTAGGTAAAGGATATAAAGTTGTAAATTCTTATATGTATTCAAGCCCTTATTTTGAATATTCAATAGAATCTGTTGTAGCTCAAGGCTATAAAAAAATTATAATATGTCCCTTATTTATGACAGAGGGAAGAGATTATGAAATTTTTATGGATAGATATGAAAAATTGAATTTAGCATCTAGAAACATAGCAGCTGTCGAAGTTTTAGAACCCTTTTACAATGCAAATAATTTAGCACATCTTTATACAGATGAAATACTAAAAAATATAAGAGAATCAGAAGATGATAGTGGAGTACTTTTAATAGGGCTTCATGATAAAAATAATTTAGAACAGGATATATTATTTAGAGAAAAAATAAAAAAATACATAGAAGAGTCTGAAGAAGATATAGATATAAAAATAAAGTTACCACTTTTAGAAAATAATAAAAAAGATATAATTAAATCAGGTGAAGAACTTTTAGAGTATGGAATTAATACTTTATATGTTGTTGCACCTACATCTACAATAGATACAATGCATACGAGATATTTAGTAAATAGTATACTTGAAGAGTTAGATATGGGAAATACAAAATTTCATTACATAGAGCCAAGTGATAAAATAAATACCTTAGTTGATACTTTGTATACAAAAATTGTACTTATACAAATTTAATGAAGTTATGACTTATATAGTAGACATTATACATAAAACAACAAAAGAATTATTATAGTACATTTTATAGCCTGGGAAATACAGCATTATTTGTGTAGTAAATTTAGTATTTTACAAATTAATAGCAAATATAAAAAATAATGATAGTAATA
>NZ_CP048741.1:1966993-1982903 GCF_018336475.1 Romboutsia sp. 13368 | reverse complement strand
GTATACATGATAGATATTCATTGTCATATTGTTCCAAATGTTGATGATGGAGCAAAAGATTTAGATGATGCCGTTAAAATGGCTAAAATAGCTTATAATGAAGGTATAAGGAAAATTATTAACACATCACATTATCATCCAAACTTTAACTATATAAAGGGAAAAGAACTTTTAGGTAGAGTAAAAGACTTTAATAATATACTTAAATTAAATAATATAGATATAGAAGTTTTTATAGGAAATGAACTTTATTATAGTGAAGATATAATAGAGATTATAGAAGAAAAAGAGTTTTATAGTTTAAATAATAGTAGATACTTATTAATAGAATTTCCTCCACTTAATTTTCCTAAAAATATTCTAGATATAATATATGAAATTAAGATAAGAGGATATATACCTATATTAGCGCATGTTGAAAGATATAAAAAAGTACAGGAAAATGTAAATTTAATTTATGAATGCATAAATGAAGGAGCTTTAATTCAAGTTAATTCATCAAGTATAATGGGTAAAAATGGAATTGAAATGAAGAAAGTAAGTGATATATTACTTTATAATAATATGATTCATTTTATAGCTACAGATGCACATTCAAGTACAAGACGTAGACCTATAATAAAAGAAACTTATGATTATGTAGTTAAAAAATATGGATCTAAAAAGGCAGAAACTTTATTTATACAAAATCCAAGTAAAGTTATAAATAATGAAGAAATATATATAGAATCTCCTATAAGATATGAAAAATCAAAAGGATTTTTTAAAAAAATATTTAGAAAGTAAGAGGTATATAAATGGATAGAGTTGCATTTAGTATATTTGGTATAGATGTAATGTGGTATGGAATACTTATGGCTACAGGTATGATATTAGGAACAATAATAGCGTTAAAAGAAGCTAAAAGAGTTGGTATAAATGAAGATACTGTACTTGATTTGGCTATAATTGCTATCCCTATGGGTCTTTTAGGTGCAAGATTGTATTATGTTTTATTTAATTGGGGATATTATTCTCAAAATCCATCTCAGATACTTAATTTTAGAGGTGGAGGAATGGCAATACATGGTGCATTAATAGCTGGTATTCTTACAGGATATATATTTACAAGAATTAAAAAGATTAATTTCTTTAAAATGGCTGATGCTGTTATGATAGGTATGCCCCTAGCGCAAGCTATTGGAAGATGGGGTAATTTTATAAATCAAGAAGCTCATGGCGGACCCACTAATTTACCATGGGGAATAATGGTTGATGGAGTAAAAGTACATCCAACATTTTTATATGAATCTATATGGGATGCATTAATATTTGTATTTTTATGGATGTTTAGAAAGAAAAAACAATATGAAGGCCAAATTGTAGTATACTATATAGGTCTTTATTCTTTAGGTAGATTTTTTATAGAAGGACTTAGAACTGATAGTTTAATGATAGGGCCATTAAGAATGGCGCAAGTTATAAGCTTAGTAGGTGTAGTTGGAGCTATAATTGCACATATATATTTATCTAAAAAAGAAAATAATAATACAAAAGAAGAAAAACAAGGAGAGAACTAACATGGAATTTCATCACGTTTCTGTACTCTTAAATGAGTGTATAGACAACTTAAATATAAAACCTGACGGAGTATATGTAGACTGTACTATGGGTGGAGCAGGTCATTCTAAAGAAATAGTTAAGAGATTATCTGATAAAGGACTATTTATAGGATTTGACCAAGATAAAAATGCTATAGCTACKGCWAAAGAAAGATTAAGTGAATATAGTGATAGAGTAAGATTTGTTCACAGTAATTTTGAAAATATAAAAGAAGAATTAGCTAAAATAGGTGTATATAAAATAGATGGAGTACTTGCAGATTTAGGAGTATCTTCTCATCAATTAGATGAAGCCGATAGAGGATTTTCATATATGCAAGATGCACCACTTGATATGAGAATGGATGTAAGATGTGAATTTTCTGCATATGATGTAGTTAATACTTACAGTGAAGAAGAATTAGCTAAAATAATAAAAGATTATGGAGAAGATAACTGGGCTAAACGTATAGCTAAATTTATAGTAGATGAAAGAGCAGAAAAGCCAATAGAAACTACTGGAGAGCTTGTAGAAGTTATAAAGAAAGCTATACCTAAAAAAGCAAGAATAGATGGTCCACATCCAGCAAAGAGAACTTTCCAAGCTATAAGAATAGAAGTTAATAATGAACTTGGCGTAATAACAAAAATGATAGATGATGCAGTATCTATTATGAATGAAGGTGGAAGAGTTTGTATAATAACATTCCATTCATTAGAAGATAGAATAGTAAAAAATGAATTTAGAGATTTAGCTCTAGATTGTGTATGTCCATCACATTTACCTATATGTCAATGTGATAAAGAATCTCTAGTAAAGGTTATAACTAGAAAACCAATACTTCCAAGTAAAGAGGAAATAGAAGAAAACCCAAGATCAAGAAGTGCAAAACTAAGAGTAGCAGAAAGAATATAGTAATTTAAAAGGATTATGAAAATAAATTTATTTTTATAATCCTTTTTTGTATTTAAAGAGAATGTTTTAATTATATATATCAATGCTATGAAATATTTCGTCGATATATCGTTCAAGCGAAGTAAATTTTTAGCAACATATGTATCCATAGAGGTAGAAAGGATATATCGTTGGTCATATGAGCATAGCGAATTTTACATTAAAATTTAATATATAACATAAATAAATANATAACATAAATAAATATATAATTAAAAGATTTTTAAAATTAATAAAAKATTATGTACTTTTTTTTCTAAAATTTATGAAAGGAAGTTGTAATGTTTATCTCAAATATATAACTAATTAGGGTGTTATAGAGGTGATTATATGAAAAATAAAGTTAAAAGTCATAAAGTTAAAAATATAAATGAATATAAAAAAGATAAGCGGAATAAAAATAAAAAGAGACAAGGAAGAAAGATAAAAAAATTCATTTTGAGGTTTGCACTGTTTTTGTCTTGCTTTTTAATAATTATAGTAAATATATGTGGTTATGCAGTTATAGGTAACCTTAAGTATGACATACACTATTTAAAAAAGGAACTTAGGCAAGAAGAAATAAGGCTAGATGAATTAAGGGCTAAAGTAGATACAAATACATCTATTAGAGAGATAGAAGAAAGAGCTAAAGAAGAGCTTAATATGGATTATCCTAAGAAAAATCAAATTAGATACATAGAAGTTGAACAATAAGGGGGGATACAATTGAAAAAGATAAAAAGAATGAGTAAGAAAAGGTTAGTACTTGTTCTTATATTAGCTTGTGCATTATTCTTAGGTCTTACATTTAGAACTGGATATTTGCAGATTGTAAAAGGAGATTGGCTTAGTACAAAAGCTATAGATCAACAAACAAGGGAAATTCCAATAGAACCTAAAAGAGGAACTATATATGATAGAAATATGAAAGAAATAGCTGTAAGTGTTACTAAGTATACGGTATGGTGTAAGCCTGTAGAAGTAAAAGATAAAGAAGCTGCAGCAAAACAGGTATCTGAAATACTAGAAAAAGAATATGAAGATGTATATGAATCAGTATCTAAAAAGAATATGGCATTAGTAAAAGTACAAAGATGGATAGATGATGAAAAGGCAACTAAAATAAGAGAAGCTAAAATTTCTGGAATATGGGTAGCAGAAGATAATCAAAGATATTATCCATATGGAAATTTTGCATCTTATGTTTTAGGTCATACATCAGCAGATTCTCAAGGTATAGCTGGTGTTGAGATGCAATATGATAAACATTTAAAAGGGACTGCAGGAAAGCTTATCGTCAGTACAGATGCATCAGGTAGAGAAATACCACAAGGATTAGAAAAATACTATGAACCTGTACAGGGAAATGGATTAATACTTACAATAGATGAAGTTATACAGCATTATACTGAAAAAGCTGTTCAAAAAGCATATGAATTAAATAATGCTAAAAGGGTAACTGTAGTAGCGGTAGACCCTAAAACAGGAGATGTATTATCAATGGCATCAAAACCTGATTACGATCCTAATGACTCAAGAACACCAATATATCCATACTATCAAGAAGAATTAGATAAATATGATGATAAAAATAAAATAAATGGATATTATCAAATGTGGAGAAATCCTGCAGTAAGTGATACATATGAGCCTGGTTCTACATTTAAGTTAATAACATCATCAGCAGGCATAGAAGAAGGTGCGGTTAAAGAAAGTGATAAGTTTACTTGTACAGGAAGTTTAACTATAGGTGGAAGAAGAATAAAATGTTGGAGACACTATAGACCACATGGAGAGCAGACATTTACACAAGGAGTACAAAACTCTTGTAACCCTGTATTTATGACTGTAGCAGAAAGACTTGGAGTATCTAAAATGTATGACTATGTTGAGGCTTTTGGGTTTATGGAAAAAACAGGTATAGATTTACCTGGGGAAGCTAAAGGCATAGTATATAATGAGAAAAATGTAGGTCCAGTAGAGCTTGCAACAATGTCATTTGGTCAATCAATATCAGTAACACCAATGCAGCTTATAAGGGCAATATCAACTATTGCAAATGATGGTAAAATGATGCAACCAAGAGTAGTAAAAGGATATACTGATAATAAGGGTAATATAATAGAAGAAATTGAGCCTAAAATGGTAAGACAGGTTATTTCAGAAGATACATCTGATAGAATGATGAAGATAACAGAATCTGTTGTTAGTCAAGGTTCAGGGCATGCAGCTTATATACCAGGATATAGAATAGGTGGAAAAACTGGTACAGCTCAAAAAGTTATAGATGGTAGATATGCACAAGGTAAATATATATGTTCATTTATGGGAATTGCACCAACAGATGATCCTCAAATAGTCCTTCTTGCTATAGTTGATGAGCCAACTGGAGTAAGTGCATTTGGTAGTACAACAGCAGGACCTATAGTTAAAGAAATATTAAATGATGTATTACCATACTTAGGTGTTGAGCCAATATATACAGAGGAAGAGAAAAAAGAATTACAAAAGGAGCAAGTTGTAGTACCTGATGTTAGGAACTTAGCAATAGAAGATGCAGTAAAAATATTAGAAGAAAGTAAGCTAAAGGCCAACTTAGATACAGATATAGAGATAAAAGAAGGTTCAAAAGTAGTAGATATGTTCCCTAAACCAGGTGTTAAAGTAGATGAAAACTCAAGTATAATGTTATATTTTAATAATTAAAATCAATGTATAGTTAGAAATACCTTCAAAAATATATGAATATGGTATATAATTATTAAGTTGATATTTGTAATGGGGGGCAATGTATATGGATTTATACATTGCCTTTTATTGAGATAAATATATTTGTAAAATTAAAGTATAAGGAGGATTGAGCATGAAAAGTTTAACAGTATCAGAACTAACAATTGCTACAAAAGGTAAATTAGTAATTGGTAATGAAAGTGATTCTATAATGGATATTGTCATAGATAGTAGAAAAGCTAATAAAGACAATGTATTCGTTGCTGTAATAGGAGAAAATCTAGATGGTCACAAGTTTATGCAATCTGCATATGAAAATGGATGTAAAACGTTCATAAAAAATGCTAGTAGTAGCATAAAATTAAATAGTTCAGATATAAATTTAATAGAAGTAGAAGATACTCAAATAGCATTAGGAAATATTGCTAAATACTATAAAGAAAAATTTGATATCCCATATATAGGAGTAACAGGTAGCGTAGGAAAAACAACAACAAGAGATATGATATATGCTACAGTTTCATCAAAGTTTAATACATTGAAGAATGAAGGTAATTTAAACAATCATTTTGGAGTACCTTTAACTTTATTTAATCTTGATGATTCTTATGAGTGTGCAGTTATAGAGATGGGAATGTCAAACTTTAAAGAAATCGAATATTTAGCAAATATAGTAAATCCTAAAATAGGAGTTATATCTAATATAGGATTATCGCACATTGAAAATTTAGGTTCTCAAGAAGGAATATTGCAAGCTAAGATGGAAATTGCAACTAATTTTAATGAAGAGAACACATTAATTGTAAATGGAGATGATAAACTTTTAGGAACTTTAAAGGAAAAAAATCTTAATTATAGTTTAAAAACATTTGGATTTAATAAAACTAATGATATATACTGTGAAAGTTATGAAATGAATGAAGAAGATTTAACTTTTACATGTTATATAGATGGAAGAAAAGAAGAGATATTTATACCTACAGTAGGAGAGCACAATATATATAATGCTATGGCAGCTATATTAGTAGGTAAAGAATTAAATATATCTTTAGAACAAATAAAAAGTGGATTAAAAAACTTTAAAGCTACTAAAATGAGATTAGATATAATAAAAACTAATAAAATGACAATAATTAATGATGCATATAATGCAAGCCCAGATTCTATGGAGGCTGCTTTAAAAATACTTGGAAGATATAAAAATAGAAAAGTAGCTATACTTGGAGATATGTTTGAAATGGGTGAACATGCAGAGTATGGACATCGTTTAGTAGGAAAATATGCTATAAATAATACAGATGTATTAGTAGCTATTGGAAAAGATGCAAAATTTATGTGTGAAGAAGCTAAAACACTAGGATTTAACGAAAGTAATATACATTATTTTAATACGAAAGAAGATGCTATAGAAAAATTATATGAACTTGTTAAAAATGATGACGTAGTTTTAGTTAAAGCATCTAGAGGTATGCAATTAGAAAAAATAGTAGAATATCTTAATAAATAATCACAAATGAAATAGCCAGCACGGGAGAGGAGATATATATTATGTTAGGAATAACAGAACTTACTTATACAGCATTATTTTCATTTCTAATAGTAGTTATATTAGGTCCAATATTTATACCTATGTTAACTAAATTTAAATTTGGTCAAACGGTAAGAGATGATGGACCAAAAACACATTTAGCTAAAAATGGAACACCTACAATGGGTGGAATATTAATGATATTAGCTATAGTTATAACAGGGCTTACTAGAAGTAAAGTAGGACCAGATATGATGATAGGCCTTATATGTATATTTGGCTTTGGATTAATAGGTTTTATAGATGACTTCATAATAATAAAAAAGAGAAGATCATTAGGACTTAAGCCTTGGCAAAAAATAGTAATGCAATTTGCATTAGCTTTATATGTTGCAAATTATCAATACACAGCATCTGCAAGTGCTCCACAACTTATGGTACCATTTACAGACATAGCAATAAACTTAGGACCATTATATGTTCCTATAATGGTATTTGTAATAGTTGGAACAGTTAATGCTGTTAACTTAACTGATGGATTAGACGGGTTAGCATCAGGTATAACTTTAATAGTATCTACATTCTTCATGTTACTTGCATCTTATTCAGGAGTTGCAAATACAGATGTTGCAGTATTAGCAGCAGCTACAATTGGAGCATGCTTAGGATTCTTAGGATTTAATGCATATCCTGCTAGAATATTTATGGGTGATACAGGTTCTATGGCATTAGGTGGAGCAGTTGTTGCTTTTGCTATATTAACAAATAGTGTCCTTTTAATACCTTTAGTTGGTGGGATATACTTTGCAGAGGCTATATCAGTTATACTTCAAGTAGCATCATTTAAATTAAGAGGAAAAAGAATATTTAAAATGGCACCTATACATCACCATTTTGAACAATGCGGATGGCCTGAAACAAAGGTAGTATTCACATTCTGGATAGTAACTGTAGTACTTGCTTGGATAGGTATAGTAGCAATATTCTAATTCGGGGGTATTAACAATGAATTTAAATAATAAAAAAGTCTTACTAGTTGGACTTGCAAAAACAGGTATATCTACAATTAAACATTTAAATAAATTAGGTGCTAATGTAATTGTAAATGATATAAAAGATGAAGAAAAATTAAAAGAAATATTAGATGAACTTTCAGGCTTAGATAATGTTGAATATATATTAGGATATCATCCTGAAAATGTAGATGATATAGATATGACAGTTGTATCTCCTGGAGTACCATTAGATTTACCTTTTATATTAAAGCTTAAATCTAAAAATATAGAAATAATAGGTGAAGTAGAACTTGCTTATAGACTTTCTCAAAATCCAACTTTCATAGGTATAACAGGAACTAATGGGAAAACAACAACAACATCTTTAGTAGGAGAGATATTTAAAAAAGCTAACAAGGATACTTATATAGTTGGAAATATAGGAAATCCTGTAATAGATACTGTAGGAGTTGCTAATGAAGATTCTGTATTAGTTACAGAATTAAGTAGTTTTCAACTTGAAAGTATAGATACATTTAAACCTCATGTAAGTGCGATATTAAACTTTACAGAGGACCATTTAAATAGACATCATACTATGAAAGCTTACATAGAGGCTAAAGCTAGAATATTTGAAAATCAAGATAGTGAAGATTTTTGTATATTAAATTATGATGATAAAGATGTAAGAAATTTATCTGATAAGGTAAAAGCTAAGAAAATATTCTTCTCTAGAAATGAATGTTTAAATTCTGGAATATATCTAGATAAAGAACAAAATATAGTTATCAATATAGATAAAGAAATTAAACTTTTAAATAAAGATGAACTTAGTCTTCCAGGAAATCACAATTTAGAAAATTGTATGGCAGCGGCTGCAATAGCATATGTATGTAATATAGATATAGATACTATAAGAGATGTATTAAGAACTTTTGCAGGTGTTGAACATAGACAGGAATTTGTAAGAAACTTAAATGGAATAATGTTTGTAAATGATTCAAAAGCTACAAATCCAGATTCAAGTATAAAGGCTGTTCAGTCTTATAATAAACAAATAGTATTAATAGCTGGAGGTATGGATAAGCAAAGTAGCTTTGATGAATTTTTAGATGCAGCTAAAGAACATGTATATGCATTAGTATTATTAGGTGAAACTGCGCAAAAAATAAAAGAGTGCGCTCAAAATAAAGGATTTAATAATATAACTGTAGTAAAAGATATGAAAGAGGCTGTAAATACTTCTTACCAAATTGCTAAGGATGGAGATGTAGTTTTATTATCTCCAGCATGTGCAAGTTGGGATATGTATAAAAGTTTTGAAGTGAGGGGTATTGACTTCAAAGATAATGTAAACAATTTAAAGTAACCTCTTATCTGGGAATGGAGGGAAGGCTTTATAATGGCCAAAGGAGCTTTAAAAAAACAAATTGATAAAAATATAAAAAGTGAATTTGATAGTGTAATATTTTATACTACTATGACTTTAGTATTTATAGGAATCATCATGGTGTTTAGCGCAAGTTTTGTTCAATCTGCTTTTAAGCATGGTGATTCTTATTATTTTCTAAAAAGAAATATTATCTATGCTACTTTAGGATTTATATCTATGATGACGATATCCAATATAGACTATAGATTTTGGAAAAAGAATGCTAAAGTTATAGGTATAGTATCGGTGGTATTATTACTCCTAGTATTAACACCATTAGGAATAAAGGCAAATGGTGCAAGAAGGTGGTTAGGATTTGGTGCATTTACAATACAGCCAGCAGAAATAGCAAAATTTGCGACTATAATAATCACATCAAAACTTATAGAAAAAAGATATGACGATATGAAGTCTTTAACTAAAGGAGTATTACCTCTTTTAGTAATACCAGGATTATTTTTTGTGTTGATAATGCTTCAACCAAATATGTCTACTGCAGGTACCATAATACTAGTTACTTTTGTTATGATATTTGTAGCAGGACTTAATATGAAATTTGTAATAGCTATGTTTGGAAGTGGAGTAGGATTATTCTTACTTTTAGCTCTTACATCTGAATACAGATTAAAACGTATATTATCATTCTTAGATCCATTTCAAGATCCATTAGGTAATGGGTACCAAGTTATACAAGGTCTTTATGCCTTAGGATCAGGTGGTTTATTTGGAATGGGACTAGGAAAAAGCCAACAAAAATGGTTTTACATACCTGAACCACAAAATGACTTTATATTTGCCATAATAGGTGAAGAATTAGGACTTATAGGTTGTGCAGTTGTGATAATGTTATTTGTTATACTAGTTTATAGATGTGTAAGGATAGCATTGAATTGTAAAGATATATTTACATGTATGGTTGTAATAGGAATAGGTGCTCAGATAGGAATACAAGCAGCTTTAAATATAGCTGTTGCAACTTCATCAATGCCAGTTACAGGAGTAGCACTACCATTTATAAGTTATGGAGGGACTTCACTTATAATATTTATGAGTGCTGTTGGTATAGTATTAAACATTTCAAAACACGTCAAAATTAACTAACAGGAGATGATTAAATGAAAGTTTTATTATCTGGTGGAGGAACTGGAGGTCATGTATATCCAGCAATCGCCATTGCAAATAAAATAAAAGAAGAAAATCCAGATGCAGAAATATTATTTGTAGGAACAGAGAAAGGTATAGAATCTGAAATAGTTCCTAAGTATGGATATGAATTAAAAACTGTAACAGTACAAGGATTTAAAAGAAAAATAGATTTAGATAATGTAAAAAGAGTTTTTAAATTATTTAAAGGTTTAGAACAATCTAGAAAGGTAGTTAAGAAGTTTAAACCAGATGTAGTAATAGGTACAGGAGGATACGTAAGTGGACCTGTATTATTTAATGCAGCTATGAGTAAAGTTCCAACTGTTGTACATGAACAAAACTCTTTTCCAGGTGTAACTAATAAAATACTTGCAAAGATGGTTACTAGAGTTTTAACTAGCTTTGAAGATTCTCATCAAAGATTCCCAGAAGATACTAGAGAAAAATTAGTTCTTACAGGAAATCCTGTAAGAAAAGAAATCTTAGTAGCTAGAAAATCTATAGCAAGAAGAGCTTTAGGTATAACTGAAGAGAAAAGAATGGTTCTTTGCTACGGTGGTAGTGGAGGATCTAGAAAAATAAATGATGCTATGAAATTAGTTGTAAGAAATATGGTTAAAGATGATGTCGCATTTATATTTGCAACAGGTAAGCCATATTTTGAAGAGTTTGCTAAAAGCATAGAAGATTTAAATTTAAAACCATATCAAAAGGTAGTACCATATTTAGAAGATATGGCTAATGCATTAGCTGCAAGTGATTTAGTTATAGGAAGTGCCGGAGCTATATCTTTAGCAGAAATAACAGCTCTTGGAAAACCATCTATAATAATACCTAAGGCGTATACAGCAGAAAATCATCAAGAATATAATGCAAAGAGTATAGAAAAACAAGGTGCAGGGATAGCTATACTTGAAAAGAATTTAACACCTGAAAGCTTAAATGATGCTGTTACTAAATTGTTAGGGAATAAAGAAGAATTATTAGAAATGGCAAATAGAAGTAAAGAAATAGGAAAACCAGAAGCCATAGATCTTATATATAATGAAATAATAAAAATATATGAAGCTAATAATACAAAAAAAGTTAGTAAATCTAAAAAAGAAAATAAAGAATTAGAAAATAATAATATAGATTCCAATATAAAAGAAGATACACAAAATGAAAGTAAAGTAATTGGAATAAAGAAAAAGTAACATATGTCCCCTCTAGCACATAATTTAAAATTAGATATAAAATCTATTGATTTAGTAAAAACATGTCCTCATCCAGGCTTTCCTACTGACATGCAATCTCAACTTATGACACTTATGACGTTATCAAATGGAATTACTGTATTTCATGAAACTATTTTTGAAAATAGATTCATGCATTGTGCAGAGCTTGCAAGAATGGGAGCTAATATAAAATATATTACAGAAAATATATGTATGGTAAAAGGGACAGATAAATTACACGGTGCAAGTGTTAGATCACCTGATTTAAGAGGAGGAGCATCTTTAGTACTAGCAGCGTTAGTATCAGAAGGTAAAACAGATATTAGTGATATATACCATATAGAAAGAGGATACGAAGAGTTTGAAAATATACTAAGAAATTTAGGTGCAGNACTTGTTATAAAAGTTGTATTTATAATATATAACCTGTAAATTAATAAGGAGATACATATGAAAAAAAGAAAAATTAAAAAAAATATAAATAATAGTAAAATAGTTTTTATATTTAGTCTTTTATTAATTATAGTTATTATTTTGTATACATGTTTAAATAGTAGTATATTTAATAGTAAGAATATAGTAATAGAAGGGAATAAATATGTTGATAAAGACTACATTGAAAAAATATTAGAAATAAAAAATGACAAAAATATATTTAGATATAATATGAATAATATGGAAAAAATTTTATTAGATAATAAATACATAGAATCTGTTAATATAAAAAGAGTATTTCCTGATACTATAAAAATAAGTATAATTGAAAAAGAAATATGTGCTATATTACACAATAATAATGAATATTGTTATATTGATAATGAAGGAAATTTTATAGATGAAATAAATATTGATAATAAAGATAATAATATTGTAATTGTTAATATAGATTATGATTTAAATAACTTACAAGAAATAAAATTTAAGAATGAAGAAAATAAAAAAAGGTTACTCTATTTATTAGAGTGTATAAAAGAAGAAAGTATTTATAAAAAGATAGAAAAAATAGATATGATGCAAATTAATTCTATAAAAATGTATACTAAGGATGATATAAAAATATTACTAAATAATGATGAATCATTGAAATACAATATATCTAAGTTATCAATGATATTATATGATTTACAAAGTAAAAGACAACAAGGTGGAGAAATAGATTTAACTATAGAAAAATATGCTTTATATAGAAATTAGAGATTAAGTGCAACAGGAGAGAGTAATATGAAAATTCCTTATAAAAGTGTTATCGTTTGTAGCATTATTTTAGGTATACTAATAAGTCTACAATTAAAAACTATTAAATTAGAAAATGAAGGAACAACTACATCTAAAAGAGGTGAACAATTATTATTACAACTTAAATCATTAAAGAAAGAATCAGATAGTTTAGAAGAAGAAATAAATACAATAAAATCAAATATAGAGAAATATAAGGATGATGAAGGCGAAGAAGTTTTAAAATCCGAAATAAATAAATATGAGAAACTAGCAGGATATACAGATGTAACTGGAAGTGGAATTATAATTAAACTAATAAATAATAACTCAGATAATAGTATAATCTATAATTATGATTTAATATTATCTATGATAAATAAGTTAAATACTGCTCAAGCAAGTGCAATATCTATAAATGATGAGCGAATAGTATTTGATACCTATTTAGATTTAAGAGAAGATAGTTTATATGTAAATAATACTAAAATAGAAGAACCTATAGTTATAAAAGCTATTGGAAATAAAGAAACCTTAGAGTCAGCACTTAAAATAAAATATGGAATTGTGTGGGAAATTGAAAAATACTATAACTATAAAGTAGATATAGTGAGTAACGATAACATAGATATAAGTGGATACGATAAAAAAATAAATAATATAGATGTTGGAAAATTAAATGAGTAAGAGTTTTATACAAGGTAAACGAAGACTAATTATTTTATGTGCATTTATATTAGGATTTCTTATAGCTATATACATAAAAACTTTAAATCCAAATAGAGTATATATAACATTAGAAGAAAAGAAGAATTTAGAAAAAAAAATAGAAACAGAAGTTGAAGAAATAGATAAGTTAAAAAAAATAAAAAATGAATATGAAAAATCTTTAAATGAATATAAGTATGCTAAAAAGAATGAAGCATCAGTAAAAGATTTAATGAATGATGAATTAAATTACTTAAAGGAATTTACAGGTACTTCACAAGTATCAGGAGAAGGAATTATTTTAACTATAAAAGATAGTGAAAAAGAGTTAAAAGAAAATCAAAATCCTAATGACTTAATAGTACATGATATAGATATTTTAAGAATTATAAATGATTTGAAAAAAGCAGGAGCAAAAGCTATATCTATAAATGGAGAACGGTTAATAAATTTAAGTAAAATAAAATGTTCTGGTCCAACTATAAAAGTAAACGATAAAACTTATGGACAACCGTTTGTTATTAAAGCAGTAGGTAATATTGAAACTTTAAAAGCTTCTGTTATTTCTCCGGAATCATATACGAACATATTAAAAGAAGTATATGGTATTTCTATAAAAGTAATATATAAAAAAGACATAACAGTAAATTCTTTTAAAAAATATTAATAAAAAGCATTAAAAAACTTGAAATGTATATAAGTTTCAAAGTAAAATAGAAAAGGTGAGCATTATGATATGGATACTAGCGAGTTTAGCGCTTGGAATAGTAGTTGGTTTTTATATTCCATTTACTTATCCAATAGAGTATTCTCTATATATGTCTGTAGCAATACTTGCAACTCTTGATTCGATATTTGGTGCAGTAAAAGCAGGATTACAAAATAAGTATGATAACTTGATATTTATGACAGGTTTTATAGGTAATGCATTATTAGCGATGATATTGACATATATAGGAGATAGATTAGGTCTACCGCTTTATTATGTCGCTATACTAGTATTTGGGTCGAGATTATTTGACAATTTATCGGTTATAAGGAGACATATTGTTACAAAAATTAGTCATAAAAAAAGAGGAAAATAAATATTTTTGTGGAATACTTACTTAAGAATTAACAAAACCTAAGAATTAAATGATATAATTAATACATACATTTACTTACAATCATAAAATAAGGAGGTCTACATATGCTAAATTTTGACGTAGAAATAGATGGTCTTGCGCAAATTAAGGTAATTGGTGCAGGTGGCGGCGGAAATAACGCAGTTAATAGAATGGTAGAAGCTGGACTTCAAGGTGTAGAGTTTATAGCTGTAAACACTGATAAGCAAGCTTTACATACATCAAAAGCTGGACTTAAGATTCAAATAGGAGAAAAGCTTACTAGGGGTCTAGGAGCAGGAGCAAATCCTGAAGTTGGAAAGAAAGCAGCAGAAGAAAGTAAAGATGAAATAATAAAAGCACTTGAAGGTGCGGATATGGTATTCGTTACAGCTGGTATGGGTGGAGGAACAGGTACTGGTGCAGCACCTGTAATAGCTCAACTTGCAAAGGAAATGGGAATCCTTACTGTAGGAGTTGTTACTAAGCCTTTCGTATTTGAAGGGAAAGTAAGAATGAAAAATGCTGAACATGGTATAGCAGAATTAAAATCTAAAGTAGATACATTAATAACTATACCTAATGATAGATTATTACAAATAGTTCAAAAAAATACTTCTATGCTAGAGGCATTCTCTATGGCAGATGATGTATTAAAACAAGGTATACAATCAATATCTGACCTTATAGCTGTACCTGGACTTATAAACTTAGACTTTGCAGACGTTACTTCTGTAATGAAGGAACAAGGTCTAGCTCATATGGGAATAGGTAATGCTACAGGAGAAAATAGAGCAATAGAAGCTGCTAGAGAAGCAATACAATCTCCACTTTTAGAAACTTCTATAAGAGGAGCAAAGGGAGTTCTTCTTAATATAACAGGTGGAGCTAACTTAGGACTTCTTGAAATAAACGAAGCATCTACAATAGTTCAAGAATCTTGTGATCCAGAAGCTAACATAATATTTGGAGCTTCTATAAGAGAAGATTTAGCTGAAGAGATAAGAATAACAGTAATAGCTACAGGATTTGATGAAGCTAAAAGCATGGAACCTGAATTAATAGAAAGGGTTAAAACTGTAAGCAAACCTACAATAAATCCTACTCCAGTAACTAATACTAAACCTGTTGAAGTAGAAGAAAAGGAAGAAGTTGCTGTTACTAGAGAAGAGACTAGAAGAAGTTCTATATTAGATGATGATATGGAAATACCAACTTTCTTAAGAAGAAGAAGATAAATATATAAAGAAGCCTATGGCTTCTTTTTTTATACCTATAACTTAAATAAAAATTAATATAAATTCCTACATATATATAAT
>NZ_CP048741.1:1963954-1966804 GCF_018336475.1 Romboutsia sp. 13368 | reverse complement strand
AAGATAAATATATAAAGAAGCCTATGGCTTCTTTTTTTATACCTATAACTTAAATAAAAATTAATATAAATTCCTACATATATATAATTATTTTAACAAATAAATAATATGAAAATAGAAGCAACTACTATTTAATAGTAGAATGCTTTATTTTTTTGTTTACTTTTATTTAAAATTAAGTTCATTTCGACTATAAAAAATGACATAAAATAAAGCAAGTACTAATTTATAATATATTACAAAGGCTAAAGGGGGAATAGGTAATGTATATAGAGTATTACATTATAGAGAACCTATTAATAAATTATATTATTATAAGTTGTACTTCTATTCTTATAAAACAGTATAATAGTCAAAGAAAAAAATGGTTAGGAGCTTTTTTAGGAACTATATACTCTGTTGCATACATATATCCTAATTTTGAAATATTATTTACATTGCCATTTAAGATAATTATTCTTACATTTATAATACTAGTATCATTTACATATAAAAATAAAAGAGACTTAATTAGAATATCTTTAATATTTTATTTAGTGAATATTTTTATATGTGGAAGTACTTATTTTATAATTTATTTTACAGGAATAGACCATATGAAAATATCATTTTTAATAATTTGTGCTTACATAAGTTGTGAATTACTTAAGTACATATACAAAGATATAAAGACATTAAAATATATTAAAGATTTAAAGAAAACAATAGATATAAGCTTACTTGGAAAACATTGTAGGTGTGAAGCTTTAATAGATAGTGGAAATTTATTAAAAGATCCTTTAGGTAACAATGAAGTTATAATAGTTAAATCAAAAATATTGAAAGGAATTATAAGTGATGAGTTACTAGAGTATGATTATGAAAATATTGATATAGTAAAAGTTCAAAATATTATAAGTTCATCTCAGAATGAATTATCATCGAGAGTAAGGCTTATTCCATATAAGCATGCAGGTAGTAATAATAGCTCAATCATATTGGGACTTAAAGCTGACTATATAGAAATTGATAAAAATAAGATAAGTAATGTAGTTATAGGGTTATCAAACTTTGATGATTTAGAATATGATGCTATTTTAAGTCCAAATATACTACAAGAGATTTAACTAAAAAGGGGGAAATAAAAGTGAAGTCATTAATAACAAAGCTATTAAATCAAATATTGGGGGTATTGATTAAGTTAAATATTATAAAACCCAAAAGTATTTTTTATATGGGAGGAGTCAATATATTACCACCTCCATTAAAACCTGAGGAAGAAATAGAATTATTACAGCAATTAGAAGATGATGATAGTATAAAGCAAATTTTAATAGAAAGAAATTTAAGGTTAGTTGTTTATATATCTAGAAAGTTTGAAAATACAGGTATAGATATAGAAGATTTAATATCTATAGGAACAATAGGACTTATAAAAGCTGTAAATACTTTTAAATTAAATAAAAATATAAAATTAGCTACATATGCATCTAGATGTATAGAAAATGAAATACTTATGTATCTTAGAAAAAATAATAAGAAAAAAATAGAAGTTTCTTTTGATGAGCCATTAAACATAGATGTAGATGGAAATGAATTATTATTATCTGATGTGCTGGGAACAGAAAATGATGAAATATATAAAGTTATTGAAGAAGAAATAGATAAAGACTTATTAGTTATGGCATTAGATAGGTTATCAGATAGAGAAAAACAAATAATGGAATTAAGATTTGGCTTAACTACTAGGGGTAGAGAAAGAACTCAAAAAGAAGTTGCTACAATGCTTGGTATATCTCAATCATATATATCTAGATTAGAAAAGAAAATAATATCAAGATTAAAGAAAGAAATGAAAAAATTTATATAATAAATAATTTTCTCTGAAAAGTATAAAAATATATGAAGTGTAAATAATTTCATATAAGAAAACTTTTAAGAGAGGACTGAAATGTATGCAAATAAATAAAGTTGAAATCTGTGGTGTAAATACATCTGAGCTTCCAGTTCTTAAAAATAATCAAATGATGGAACTTCTTTTGAAAATAAAAGATGGAGATGAAGAAGCAAGACAAGAGTTTGTTAGAGGAAATTTAAGATTAGTTTTAAGTGTAATTCAAAAATTTAATAACAGAGGGGAAAACATAGATGACTTATTTCAAATAGGATGTATAGGTCTTATAAAAGCAATTGATAATTTTGATTTAAGTCAAAATGTAAGATTTTCAACTTATGCGGTACCTATGATTATAGGAGAAATTAGAAGGTACTTAAGAGATAATAATCCTATAAGAGTAAGTAGGTCATTAAAAGATATTGCATATAAAGCATTACAAGTTAGAGAAAGATTAGTAAGAAATAATGCAAAGGAACCTACAGTATCAGAAATAGCAAAGGAGCTAGAATTACAAGTGGAAGATGTAGTTATGGCCCTAGATGCAATACAAGATCCTATATCATTATTTGATCCAGTATACCAAGACAATGGAGATGCAATATTTGTAATGGATCAAGTACAAGATAAAAAAGATACTGATGAAAATTGGTTACAAGAGATAGCTTTAAAAGAAGCTATAAAAAAATTAAATAGTAGGGAAAAGTTAGTATTAGATTTAAGATTTTACAAAGGAAGAACTCAAATTGAGGTAGCAGATGAAATAGGTATATCACAAGCACAAGTATCCAGAATAGAAAAAAATGCATTAAAAAATATGAAAAAATATATATAATAGATTTATTATTATCGTTGGTATTTATATACCAACGTTTTTTATTTCAATAAATTACAAAAAAGTACATTATATTTTGGAAATTAATACTAAATATAAAATCACTAAATATAAATACAAAGATAAATTTTAAAAAATGACC
>NZ_CP048741.1:1961429-1962371 GCF_018336475.1 Romboutsia sp. 13368 | reverse complement strand
ATATAAGTAAGAGGGTAAATGCATCTCCTAAGATAGTAGACTATTTAGAAATGTTAATTATGCTTTATGTATTTTTGATAGTAGTAACTACCACAGGTGGACACAATAGTAGATATAAGATATTAAGCATATTTATTGTATTAATAGGAGCTATACAATTTAGTAGAAATTATAGTTTAGGAATGGCTACTATATCTGCTATTATTATATTAATTATTGATTTATTAGCAATAGGAACAAATAAARAATCTTTGATGGAGTATTTTGAAAAAGATTTAATTTTATTTAGTGTATTATTTATTACAGCATTTATACTAGGGATGTATGTAGATATAGARAGAARCCATGGTAAAGAGCTTAAAACTTTAGCGAATATAGATGAACTTACAGGTTTATATAATTATAGATATTTTCAAGAGTTTTTGCAAAAATCTATTGATTATGCTAATAAAGAAAAGCAAGAAGTTTCATTATTGTTTATGGATATAGATTATTTTAAAACTTTTAATGATGTTAATGGACATCAAGCAGGAGATTTAATTCTTAAAGAAATTGGAGAAATAATGAAGGCATGTATAAGAAGTAGTGATGTAGTGGCTAGATATGGTGGAGAAGAGTTTGCAGTTATACTCCCAAATACTACAGAAGATGAGGCTGTGAAAATAGGAGAAAGAATTAGATTATCTATACAAAATACATATTTTAAAGGCCAAGAAAACCAACCMAATAATAATGTAACAATATCAATAGGAGTATCATCTTATCCTAATAGATCTTCTAGTAAACACCAATTAATAAGTACAGCTGATGATGCTTTATACAGAGCAAAAGTATTTAATAGAAATAGGGTAGAATTATAGCAGATAGTTTTTGATGGAATGCCATTTAATATACATTATAATAAAATAAAAATTTAACTAGAAGAAATAAATGAATTGATAA
>NZ_CP048741.1:1948723-1961102 GCF_018336475.1 Romboutsia sp. 13368 | reverse complement strand
AATAGGTATATCACAAGCACAAGTATCCAGAATAGAAAAAAACGCACTAAAAAATATGAAAAAATATATATAATAAACTTATTATTATCGTTGGTATTTATATACCAACGTTTTTTATTTCAATAAATTACAAAAAAGTACATTATATTTTAGAAATTAATACTAAATATAAAATCACTAAATATAAATACAAAGATAAATTTTAAAAAATGACTTATATAGGTCATTTTTTTTTGGCCAAGTTCATAATTATTTCTATAAATATATTTTTTATTGAGAGGAGATATAATATGATAAGAGTATCTGATATAATGGAAAAGGAAATAATAAACGTAAAAAATGGAAAGAGAATGGGATTTATAACTGATATAGATATGGATATAAATGAAGGCAAAGTAATATCATTTTCTATTTCAGGAGATAGTGGAAGAGGTTTTTTTTCTAGAGGATATGAACAAGAGTCAATATTTTGGAATGATATACTTAAGATAGGTTATGATACTATAATAGTAAATATAGGATCTGAGCTTAACTTAGACGAATTTAATATATAGCTACAAAGGAGGAATAAAAATGCAATGTCCTTATTGCAATCATAAAGAATGTAAGGTAATGGATTCTAGGCATACGGATTCAAAATCTATAAGGAGAAGAAGAGAGTGTGAGTCTTGTAAAAAAAGATTTACAACTTATGAGAAAATAGAGACAACACCTATAATGGTAATTAAAAAAGATAATACAAGAGAATATTTTGATGGTGATAAGATAAAACATGGTATATTAAAATCATGTGAAAAGAGACCCGTTTCAATTGAACAAATTGAAGAAATAGTATCATTTATTGAAAATGAAATAAATAAAAATTACATATCAGAAATAGAAACTGGAAAAATTGGCGAAATGGTAATGTATAAATTAAAAGATGTGGATGAAGTATCATATGTAAGGTTTGCATCTGTTTATAGACAGTTTAAAGATATAAATACTTTTGTTACAGAACTTAAGAATATACTAATGGAAAGAGAAAACTAAAGATGGATAAATATATAAAAGTACAACAGATTGATGAAAAAATAGATTTTGTAAACTTAGCTATAACACTTAGCAATGTTGATTCTAAATGTAGAGATGATATGGAACTTGTTTGCGAAAGTGCTAATTTTAATATAGAAAACTTAACAAGTAATATACAAATACATTCAGATATAGTTAATAAAATAGATGAAAATAATATAGGAATAAAACTAGAAGGTGATGCTTTAATTACAAATGTAGTTAATGTACCGTTATTAATTTTTACAGCAGACTGTGTGCCAATAGCTATAATAGATAAAAAGAATAAAGCTATTGGTTTAGCTCATGCTGGATGGAGAGGAACTTTTGAGAGAATAGCTAAAAAAACTATAGAAAAAATGAATAAATATTACAATACTAATTCGAATGATTTAGTTTGTATTATAGGGCCATCTATAGGACCATGTTGTTATGAAGTATCTAAAGAGCTAATTGAAAAATTTAACATGAATTTTACAAATAGTACTGAAAAATTTTATACAATAGAATGGGATAAATACAAACTAGACTTATGGAAGGTTAATGAGCTGATATTAAAAGAATGTGGAGTAAAAGATGAAAATATAATAAATTTAAATTTATGTACAAGTTGTAATAGTGATAAATTCCATTCTTACAGAAAGCATAACCAAACTCCAAAAAGAATAGGCACTATACTACAGATAAAATAGAGGAGGATACATTATAATGAAGCCTAAAATCCTTATCATAGATGATGAGACTCATATAGTAGAACTTATTAAATTCAATTTAGAAACATCAGGATATGAGGTAGATTTTGCATATGATGGACTAGATGGATACCTTAAAGTAAAAGAAAATACACCTCATTTGGTGTTGTTAGATTGGATGTTACCGAATATAAGCGGTATAGATGTTTTAAAAAAAATAAGAAGTGATAAGTCGCTATCTAATATACCAGTTATAATGTTAACTGCTAAAAATATGGAAAATGATAAAATAGAAGGCTTAGAATTAGGTGCAGATGATTATATAACAAAGCCATTTAGTATAAAAGAATTATTAGCAAGGGTTAGTTCAGTACTTCGAAGATATAATATAACTAAAGAAAATGTTGAAAGTATTTTAAACGTAGGGAATTTAAATATTAATCTTCTTAAACATGAGGTATCTAAAGGAAATGAAAAAATTGATTTAACACTTAAAGAGTTTGAATTATTAAAGCTATTACTTGAAAATAAAGGTAAAGTGCTTTCAAGGAATTATCTTTTAGATAAAATATGGGGATATGATTATTATGGGGAAACGAGAACTGTAGATGTTCATATTAGATATTTAAGAAAAAAAATAGAAGGTGATGATTCTTCTGAAAAATATATTCAAACTATACGAGGCGTAGGATATAAGATAGACTAATTGTTAGGAGACATCAATATGGATAATTTTTTTATGATTTTTATAACTCTAATAGCATCTACAATATCAATAATATGTATTAGATATACTATAAGACTAAGAAATTATTTAAAGGCTTTTATAAAAACATCTAAACAGATAAGTAAAAAAGAGTTTCATTCACGTCTAAATGTAGATGTAAAAGGAGAGCTTGGAGAATTAAGCAGAAACTTTAATGAAATGATAGATATAATGAATAGTAAGATTGAAGAAGTTGAATATAATCACCTTCAAATGACATCTATACTAAAAAGTATATCTCATGGTATTTTAGCTATTGATATAGATGGAAGTATAATGCTTATAAATGAGGAAGCAAAAAAAATATTAAGGTGTAATGAGTATGAAAGTATAGAAGGTAAAAATGTAAATGCTGTAATAAAAGAAGGTAGTATTCTAAAAGAAATAACTGCATTTAAAGGATCTAAAGAAAGTAGATATATAGAGATAACAACTGATGATGAAATAGTATATAGTATAAATTTAGACCCTATATATTTACAAGATGTAGATAATGTAATAATTGGATCTATTATAAATATAAAAGACATAACAGAAAAAGTTCAATTAGAAAATATGAGAACTGACTTTGTGGCCAATGTAAGCCATGAACTTAAAACCCCTCTTACATCTATTAGTGGATTTGTAGAGACTTTAAAATTAAATGAAAATATAGATGTATCAACTAGAAATAGATTCTTAGGTATAATAGAAAGTGAATCGGATAGATTAAAAAGATTAATAGATGATATATTACTGTTATCATTTATAGAGAAAAAAGAAACTAAATGTTTAGATTTAATCAATGTATATGAAGTTTTTATGGAAGTTTATGAAATGACTGACTATTTTGCTAAATCTAAAAATATAAGTATAAGCTATAAATTAGATAATGAAAATATAGAGATATTATCTAATAGAGATTATATTAAACAAATATTTTTAAACTTAGTGGATAATGCAATTAAATATACTCCAGATAATAAAAATGTATGGATAGAAATTGAATATGAAAATAATAATTTAATTATAAAGGTAAAAGATAACGGAGTAGGTATACCTAAAGAGGATATAAATAGAATATTTGAAAGATTTTATAGAGTAGATAAAGCTAGAAGTAGAGATGTAGGTGGAACTGGACTTGGGTTAGCTATAGTTAAACATATAGTTAAAAATCTAGGGGGCTATATTAATGTAAAAAGTGAATTAGGAAAAGGCAGTGAATTTACTGTTACTATACCAAATAAAAATTTCCTTAAATAAAGGAAATTTTTTTTTGTTTTTGTGCAAACTAACTTTAGTTACATTTTTAAGTTGATTAGTATAAAAATAAAAGGAGTTGATAGATAATGAAGGAAAGTCTCATAGCTGATGAGTTATTTAGGCGTGCATTTATAGTAGCTTTACTTATAGGAATATTTACTAGAGGATTGGTATTAAGGATTACAGATAAACAGTATCCGTCTAGACCTCAAGATTATTTAGAACAAATAATAATATCTGGATTAGCAGCAGCTCTTGGTGCAATTGCATTTCCAGCCTTAATCGATAAAGAATTTTCTGCATTAACATTTTTTGCAGTAGCAATACAGCAATTTCAAGGATTATCACAAGAAGAACAGATATCAATAGAAAACATCGATGAAGGAGAGGTAGTTCCTAAAGGTGCAGGATACATAGAAGAAATATCATCTACATACGAGAGTAGAAGTTATATAAGTTTATTTTCATCATTAGTTGCCTCAGTATTATACATATATCCTGCTAGAGCTTATAAATTAGGGTTTCTACCATGTACTATTTTAGCGATAATAGGAGGAGCAATAGTAGGATTTATTTTTAAATGGTATTTAAAAAGACGTAGCATAGGAGATATAGCGGATGTGGTAGAGGCTAAAATTAATTTTGATGGCCCAATATTAAAGGTTAATGATGTATATATAAATAATATAGGTTTAGAAGATAGCAGAGATAGATATTTAAACCAAGGTATTGCAATAGAAGTTGTACCTAAGGATATGAAGGCTTATGGGATTATTAGTGATTTAGGTCAAAGACAAGCTATACTTCATAATTTATTTATTCATTTTGGTATAAATAAAGATGTAGATGAAAAAGATTTATTAGCTACTACAAAACTTGACTTAGATAAAAATACATTACTAATTCCATATTTACCGCTTGTTAAAGATATGGATGAAATAATGAAAGTAGTAAAAAGTACACCAATATTAGAAGTGTCTAAAGGAAAACAAAGTGCTTATAGTGGTGAAAAATTATAAAGTGAGGTGATAATAATGGACAAAATATTTTTTATTGGTATTATTATAGGCATGTTATCGAGACTTATTATGTTACATTTAGATCAGAAACAATATCCAACTGAACCAAATATTTTATTGTCTCAATTGGTTTTAGCATTCGTTGCCTCATCATTAGGTGCCTTATTAGTACCTGCACTTATAGAACGTTCATATACATCTATAACCTTCTTATCTTTAGCAGCACAACAATTTAGACAAGTAAGGGATAATAGAAGGGATACATTACAAAGCTTAGAAGATGTGCAATTAATACAAAGAGGAAATGCATTTATTGAAGAGATAGCTAGAACTTATGAAGTTAGAAATTATACTTGTATAGTTACTTCATTTATTACAGTAGGAATTTATTATGTAATTACAAGTGAATTTAAGTTAGGTGAAATACCATCAATTATAATAAGTTCTATATGTGGAGTAGTTTTAGCATTTATACTTAAAAAAGCACTTACAAGAAAAAGTATTGGTGATATAGCAGATGTGGTACCTGCTGAGATTAGCTTTGTAAATGAATCTATTATGCAAATAGGAGATTTAAAAGGAATCACTAATGTAGGTTTAGAAGCAGATAGACAAAAATATCTAACTAGAGGACTAGGAATAGAAATAATACCTAAAGATAAAAGTTATACTAATATAGGAACAATATATGATCCAGGTCAACGTCAAGCTATTATATATAATATATATTCTAGAATTGGTATATCAAGAGAAGATACTGAACCAGCTTTCTATCCATTACCTAGAATAAATTTAAAAAATGGTAGCCTTATGATAGCTGTTGTTCCAGTAGATAAAGATATTAATAAGTTAATAGATGCTGTTAAATCATGTCCTATTTTATCTAGTGCAAAAGGAAAGAATGTATCATTAAAAAATTATAAAATAGACGAGAAGGGAAGTGTATAAAATGGGAATGAATATAGGTATAACTGATTATACTCTGGGTATAATTACAACAGATAAAAATATGAAAACTGCAGGAGGATGTCCAATAATTTACGCAGATGATAATAAAGATCTACAATATAAGGCTATGCTAATGGCTAAAAGTGTTGGTGGAATGGTTCACTCTATTAGTAAAGAAATATTAATTGTAGTTAAACATTAGAAGGTACCATATGGTACCTTTTATAATCTGACAAATATTGACGTAATTTAATAAAACATGTTATCATAATATGATGTTTAAATAAACTTATACAACTTTGCAACTTAAGATATTAAAATAAATTTTTTAAAAGAGAAGTGGTGACTTTAAATGGAAGTAAACGTAAAAAATACGAATAACATAATAAGTAAAGTATATAAAGGCAGTATTGCAGAAGAATTAGGAATAGAAGTTGGAGATTTACTTATTTCTATAAATGGAGAGCCAATACATGATATAATCGAATATAGATTTTTATTAAGTGATGAATATCTAGAAGTGGAAATACAAAAACAAAATAGAGAAATATATATATATGAAATTGAAAAAGATTATGATGACGATTTAGGTATTGAGTTTACAAATCCAATAATAGATAAAGCTAAGAGTTGTAGAAATAAATGTGTATTTTGCTTTATAGACCAGTTACCTAAAGGAATGAGGGAGACTCTTTATTTTAAAGATGATGACTCAAGACTTTCATTCTTACAAGGAAACTTTGTAACTCTTACAAATATGAGTGAAGAAGATATAAATAATATAATAAAATATAGAATAAGTCCTATAAATATATCAGTACATACAACAAATCCTGAACTTAGAAAAACTATGATAAAGAATAAGTTTGCAGGAAATTTATATAGTATAATGAAGAGATTAGCTGATGCACAAATTCAAATGAACTGTCAGATAGTTTTATGTCCAGGTTATAATGATAAGGATGAATTAGAAAGAACAGTATCTGATTTAGCTAAGTTATATCCTTATGTAAATAGTGCGGCAGCTGTCCCAGTAGGAATAACTAAGCATAGAGATCATTTACCTAATTTAGAGATATTTAATGAAAAAACAGCTGGAGAGACAATTAATCAAGTAGAACAGTTACATAAAAAGTATCTTAAAGAGTTAGGAACTAGATTTATATTTTTATCAGATGAGTTTTATGTGATGGCTAACAGAAAGCTATTAGATTATGATGAGTATGAAGGATTTATACAATTTGAAAATGGAGTAGGTATGATAAGTAAACTTGAAAGAGAAATAAAAGATAGTTTAGAAAACTTATCAAAAGACCAGATATCTAAGACAAAGAAAGTATCTATTGCTACAGGACATTCAGCATATGAATTTATGTGTGAAATGGCAAAATGTGTTATGGATAAATGTCCAGGAGTTGAAATAGATGTTTATAAAATAATAAATAACTTCTTTGGAGATACAATAACTGTTTCAGGTCTTATAACAGCAACTGATATACTAGACCAGTTAAAAGGTGAAGATTTAGGAGAAACACTATATATACCAAGAAGTATGCTAAAAGCTGATGAAGAAATATTCTTAGATAATATAACACTAGAAAAATTAAGTGATATGATGGGAATTGAAGTTGTACCTTGTTTAAATGAAGGTAAAGACTTTGTAGATAAAATTCTGAAATAAGAAAGGAGATTATTATGAGTGATAATAGACCAGTAGTTGCGGTAGTAGGAAGACCGAATGTTGGTAAATCAACATTATTTAATAAATTAGCAGGAAAAAGAATATCTATAGTAGAAGATACACCAGGAGTTACTAGAGATAGAATATTTACAGAAGTAGAATGGTTAAATCATTACTTTACATTAATAGATACAGGAGGTATAGAGCCTGATAACGGAGATATAATATTATCTCGTATGAGAAATCAAGCTATGCTTGCTATGGATATGGCACATATAATACTTTTTGTAGTTGATGGAAAATCAGGATTAACAGCAGCAGATAGAGAAGTTGCTCAAATACTTAGAAAAACTAAAAAACCAGTTATATTAGTAGTAAATAAAATAGACAGTCAAAGTCAATTTGATAATGTATATGACTTCTATGAATTAGGACTTGGAATGCCATTTGCAATATCAAGTGCAAATAGTATGGGACTTGGAGACTTATTAGATGAAGTAGTTCAAAACTTCCCAGAAGGATTAAATACTGAGTATGATGAAGATATAATAAGAGTTGCTATAACAGGTAAACCTAATGCAGGTAAAAGTTCTATACTTAACAATATATTAGGTGAAGAAAGAGTTATAGTAAGTCCTATAGCAGGAACTACTAGAGATGCAGTTGATACTTATGTGGAAAAAAATGGTCAAAAATTCCTTCTTATAGATACAGCAGGTCTTAGAAGAAAAAGCAAAATATATGAAACTGTAGAAAAGTACAGTGTTATAAGATCTATGGCTGCAGTAGACAGAGCAGATGTAGTATTAATAGTAATAGATGCTCAAGAAGGAATAACAGAGCAAGATACAAAGGTTGCAGGTATAGCTCATGATGAAGGTAAAGCTTGTGTATTTGTAATAAACAAGTGGGACTTAATAGAAAAAGACAATAAAACTTTAGGAAATTATACTAAAGAAGTTAAAGAAAAATTCCCATTCATGATGTATGCACCAGTAATATTTGTTTCAGCAAAAACTAATCAAAGAATGAATAAAGTATTAGAAACAGTAGAATATGTAGCAAGTGAACATGCTAAGAGAGTATCAACTTCTGCATTAAACGATGTAATAGGTGAAGCGGTGATGTTAAATCAACCACCATCAGATAAAGGTAAGAGATTAAAGATTTACTACGGATCTCAAACTGGAGTTAAACCACCTAAGTTTACTTTATTTATAAATGATAAGAACTTAACTCATTTCTCATATCAAAGATATCTTGAAAATAAAATAAGAGAAAACTTTGGATTTGAGGGAACACCTGTACAATTTGAATATAGAGAAAAGAATAAAAAGTAAATTTAACTAAGGGGGAATAAATATGCTTAGTTATGTATTAATTATTATAATTGCTTACCTTTTAGGTAATATATCTACTTCTTATATAATAGCTAAAAAAATGATAGGAGTAGATATAAGAACTCAAGGATCAGGAAATGCTGGTACCACTAATGTACTTAGAACATTAGGTAAAAAAGCTGGCGCAATGACTTTTATAGGAGACTTATTAAAAGGTGTTTTAGCAGTACTAATAGGAAAAGTAATAGCTTCTATATCTGGAGTTGATGTTGCTATAGCTGGATACTTAGGAGTATTTGGAGTAGTATGTGGTCACAATTGGCCAGCATTTTTAGGATTTAAAGGTGGCAAAGGAGTAGCAACTTCTTTAGGTGCTATGATTGCCATGAATCCTGTATTAGCATTATCTTGTTTTGGTATATTTTTAGTTATAGTAGCAGTTACTAAATATGTATCTTTAGGAGCTATAGTTGGTATATCTATGTCTCCTATAATGATGTTATTTACTAAAAATAATAAAGGTTTAATAATTACATTATTTTTAACTGTATCTGTTATATATACTCATAGAGAGAATATAAAAAGATTGTTAAATGGAACAGAAAGAAAATTAGGTGAAAAAAAATAAATTTAAATACTATTAGGTGGTGTTTAACATGGAAAAAGTATGTGTATTAGGAACAGGAAGCTGGGGGAGTGCACTGGGACTAACTTTAGCTAAAAAAGGCTATGAAGTTAGCATGTGGACACTTAATGAAAAACAAGCTGAAAAAATAAATAAAACTAGAGAAAATATAGATTACTTACCAGGTGTATTATTCCCAAATAATATGGTTGTTACAACTTCTTTAGAAGAGGCTGTACTAAATAGCACTGTTATAGTTTTAGCAGTTCCATCGCAAGCTATAAGAAGTATATGTAATCAAATAAAGCCATTTATAAAAGATGAACAAATAATAGTTGATGTAGCTAAAGGCTTAGAAAAGGGAACTGGACTTAGATTATCAGAAGTTGTAGAACAAGAACTTCCAAATAATCCATACGTAACTTTATCTGGTCCATCTCATGCAGAAGAAGTTGCAAGAGATATTCCTACTACTGTAGTTGTTGCATCTACTAATTTAGAAATAGCACAAAAAGTTCAAGAAGTATTTATGGGGCCTAAGTTTAGGGTTTATACTAATCCAGATATAATTGGAGTAGAACTTGGAGGAGCTTTAAAAAATATAGTAGCTTTTGGTGCAGGTATATGTGATGGATTAGGTCTTGGAGATAATTCAAAAGCAGCGCTTATGACTCGTGGAATAAGAGAAATTAGTAGATTAGGAGTTGCTATGGGAGCAGATGCATCAACATTCTCAGGATTATCTGGAATAGGTGATTTAATAGTTACTTGTACAAGTATGCACAGTAGAAATAGAAGAGCTGGTATACTTATAGGTCAAGGTAAAAGCTTAGAAGAGACTTTGGCAGAAGTAAAAATGGTAGTAGAAGGAATAACTGCTACTGAAGTTGCATATGAAGTTTCTAAAAAGTTAAATGTAGATATGCCTATAACTAATGCTATATATTCTATACTACATAGCGGATTAAATCCTAATGAAGTAGTAATAAACTTAATGATGAGAAATAAAACACATGAAATGGAAGAAATAGTAAATGATAAGCTAGGATATTAATCCTAGCTTTTTTATTTATTATGATTTTAAATATATAAAAATTTTTGACTACCCTAGATAAAAATAAATAATAAATTTCTGATTANTAAATTTATYCTACWWWWAAKAAWTWAWRWWRWWMTWWRAWKSYKAKWAWWMWWWAKADBTAGBTATABAVAWGATAAAAATAAATAATAAATTTCTGATTAATAAATTTATTAGAAACTAGGAACAAGAAGATATTGTTCTCTAAATGAGTAAGGTTAATTTTTATTAAAAAGAAATTTAAATTTGGAATAATAGTCCCATTATGAAAATATAATCTATTAAGAAATTATATGCAGGAGGGGAACTTGATGAATAACATATATGAAGATATAGCAAAGAGAACTCAAGGAGATATATATATAGGGGTAGTTGGGCCTGTAAGAACAGGAAAATCTACTTTTATAAGAAAATTTATGGAGAATCTTGTGTTACCAAACATAGAAAATGAGTTTAAAAGAGAAAGAACACAAGATGAAATTCCACAAAGTGGTTCAGGTAAAACTATAATGACTGTAGAGCCTAAATTTGTTCCAGCAGATGGAGTAGAAATAAAGATAAAAGATACAGTATCTTTAAAAGTTAGAATGGTTGATTGTGTAGGATACATAGTAGATGGAGCTTTAGGACATGAGGAGGATGGTAGACAAAGATTAGTATCAACTCCTTGGTCACAAGAAGCTATGACTTTTGAAAAAGCAGCAGAAATAGGTACTAAAAAAGTTATAAGAGACCACTCAACATTAGGAATAGTAATATTAACAGATGGTTCTGTAACAGGTATAGATAGAAGTAACTATATTTCAGCTGAAGAAAGAGTAATAAATGAATTAAAATCTTTAAATAAGCCATTTGCAGTTGTTTTAAATACATTAGATCCAGATAGTGAAGAGACAGATTTATTAAGAAGTGAATTAGAAGAAAAATATAATGTACCTATAGTACCATTAAATGTTTTAGCTATGGATGAAGAAGATATAGAAAATGTAATGGAGACAGTACTTTATGACTTCCCATTAAATGAAATAAGAATAAATTTACCTAAATGGGTAGAAGGATTAGAAAGAAATCATTGGATTAAAAATAATATAATATTTACATTAAAACAAAGTATTGCAGAAATAGGTAAATTAAGAGATGTAGATAGTATAGTTCAAGGATTCTCAGAACTAGAATTCTTAGAAGATACAGAAGTAGATAATGTAGAACTTGGAGAAGGAGTTATAAGTATAGGTTTAACTGCTAAACAAGATTTATTCTACAATGTTCTAGAAGAAAAGAGTGGATTTAAAATAGATGGAGACCATCAATTATTAAATCTTGTAACTAAATTATCAAGAGTTAAAAATGAATATGATAAGATAGAGAATGCTTTATATGATGCTAAGACTAAGGGATATGGAGTAGTAGCTCCATCATTAGATGAACTTAGTCTAGAAGAACCAGAAATAATAAAACAAGGAAAACAATATGGAATAAAGTTAAGAGCTAATGCTCCATCACTTCATATAATAAAAGCAGATATATCTACAGAAGTATCTCCTATAGTTGGAAATCAAACTCAAGGTGAAGAAATGATTAAGTATCTGTTAGATGAATTTGAACAAAATCCAAGTGAATTATGGTCATCAAATATGTTTGGAAAATCTTTACATGACTTAGTTAAAGAGCAATTACAAAGCAAACTTTATACTATGCCAGAAGAAATAAGAGTTAAGATACAAAAAACATTACAAAAAATAATAAATGAAGGTAGTATGAATATAATAACGATATTATTATAATTTAATAGTATAAATGTAAAAGGTTAAATTGAAAAATTTAACCTTTTTTAATTCATAAAAAAACAATATTGTATTAAAAATTATAAAATTTAAATATTTTGATTWTWAGCAAACGATGTAATGTTTTTTTTAAATATAATTAAAAGGACAA